>CAIKKO010000053.1 GCA_903828025.1 uncultured Sphingomonadales bacterium | reverse complement strand
GGGCAGCGGCAATGCCAGCCGCTTCACCTGCGGCTACCATGGCTGGACCTTCAAGAACGACGGCGACCTGATCGGCGTGGCGAGCCCGCAGGACTTCGGCGCGGTGGACAAGGCGACGCTCTGCCTCACGCGCTTTCCGGTCTACGAAAGCGCCGGCCTGATCTGGGCGACGCTCGATCCCAAATCGAAGCTTTCGATTGCCGATTACCTGTGCGGCTATGACGACCTCTTGAAGGCCTTCGGGTTCGACGACTGGTACCTCTTTAGCCAGCGCACGCTTTCGGGGCCGAACTGGAAGACGGCCTATGACGGCTATCTCGATTTCTACCACCTGCCAGTGCTCCACGCCGCCACGTTCGGAGCCGATTTCTACAACCGCGCCAACTACTTCGAGTTCGGCCCGCACCAGCGCCTCTCGACCCCGTCGAAGTTCGCGATCAAGGTTTCGTCGGAGGATGATCGGCAGATCGATCTCACCACGCTGGCGGACGACGAGATCCCCAACGATGTGCTGGTGCAGGGCGTGTGGACGATCTTCCCGCACATCTCGATCGCCAGCTTCTACGGCGGCGGTTTGCGCGGCGCGATGATCAGCCAGCTGTTCCCGGGCGCGACGGTGGGCGAAAGCTACACCACCCAGTTCTACGTGATGGAGCACAAGCCCAGCGACGAAGTGGCGATCAAGGCCGCGCACGAGCAGTTCGATTTCCTCGAAATCGTGGTGCGCGACGAGGACTACAAGACCGGCAAGCGCCAACACGAGGCGCTGCAGAGCGGCCTGATGAAAGAGGTGCTGTTCGGCCGCAACGAGCGCGGCGGTCAGGTGTTCCACACCTGGGCGGCCAAGCTGCTGGCGGCGAGCGACGAAGAGCTGGTCGAGATCTTCGCCCGCGAAGCGCAGCGCGAGGCGGCGGAATAAACGTCCGCAAGCGCAACGCCGCTTCTCTGGCGGTGATTGCGCCTCGCGGGCTTGCGGCATAGACTTCGGCCTTTCCGGTCAAGGGGGGCCATCATGCGCGTTCGTCCGGTACTTGCTTTGGCGCTGCTGACCTCCGGCGGGTTGGCGGCCGCCGCTGCCGGGGCGCGGCTTTACCCGGCGGCGCATTCCGATGCGGCGGCGCTCGCCATGCTCGATCCCTCGCGGCTGGCGGCGGCGGCCTGTGCGGAGCGGGCGCGGGGGCACGAGCCGGTGCTGTTGCAGCGGCTGCGGCAGGCGGCGGCATTGACGGGGCCGGTCGTGCCGGGGCATTTCCCGCTATATGGCGGAGTGCCGCGTTCGGCGCTCGAACCCGGAGGCCTGACGGCGGCAGCGCGGCCGTGGTTCGATCAGGGCCTGCTCATGGCCTACAACTTCAACCATGCTGCTGCGGTCGCCTCGTTCCGCAAGGCGCAGGCGCTCGCGCCCGGATGCGCGCTGTGCTTCTGGGGCGAAGCGCTGGTGCAGGGCCCCAATATCAACGCGCCGATGGAGGCCAAGGCGCTGGCACCTACGCTGAGCGCACTGGCGAAGGCGCAGGCTCTGGCAGGGAACGCGCCGCCGCTGGACCGCGCGCTGATCGGGGCGCTGGCGGCGCGCTATTCCGCCGATCCCAAGGCAGACCGCGCCGCGATGGATGCGGCCTATGCCGATGCCATGCTGGGCTTGGCCGCCACCACACCGGGCAACGATGAGCTGGCGGTGCTGGCCGCCGAAGCGGCGATGGACACCAGTCCATGGAACTACTGGGATGCTGCAAGCGGTGCGCCGCGCCCGCGCATCGACAAGGCCGTCGCGCTGATCGAGGGCGTGCTGGCGCGCCACCCCGGCCATCAGCAGGCCGCGCACCTCTATATCCACCTGATGGAGATGATCGGCCCGGCGCGGGCGGAAAAGGCGGCCGATGCGCTGGCGCTGGGTGCGATGCCCGAAGCGGGGCATCTCGTGCACATGCCCGCGCACATCTACTACCGCGTCGGGCGCTTCAAGGATTCGATCAAGGCCAAATGTGATCGCGGCAAAGGCGGACGAGGCCTATCTGGCGAAAGTGCCGGACGACGGCATGTATCGCTATGGCTACTATCCGCACAACGTGCACTTCATCGTGACCTCGGCGCAGCAGGCGGGCGATCTGGGGCTGGCGGTGGAGCAGGCGCGCAAGTTGATGCGGATCATTCCCGAGGACAAGGCGGTGGAGCTCGGCTGGATTCAGGCCGTGGTCGCCGCGCCCTCGTTCGCCTTTGCGCAAGGGGGAACGTCGGCGCAGATCCTCGGCCTGCAGAGGCCCACGGCGCGCCTGCCCTATGTGCTGGCCATGTGGCATTATGCGCGCGGGGTGGCCTATGCGCGGTTGAAACAGGCGAAGGCGCTGGGCGCTGAACTGGCGGCGATGGACCGGCTGACAGCAGATCCAGGGATCAAAGTGCTGGAAGGCACGGGGACTCCGGGGACGAACCTGATCCATCTGGCACAGCACGTGATGCGCGGGCGGCTGGCCTATGCGCGCGGCGATTTTGCCGGGGCGGCCGAGCAGTACCGCAAGGCACAGGCGATCGAGGCGACGATCCCCTATCAGGAGCCGCCCTACTGGTACTACCCGGTCGGCCAGTCGCTCGGCGCGGCGCTGCTCGCGGGCGGCAAGCCTGCCGAGGCGCGCGATGCCTTCCGTCAGGCGCTGGTCGTTGCGCCGGGCAACGGCTGGGCGCTGTGGGGCCTTGCTCGCAGCGAGCGGGCGCTCGGCCACGATCTGGAAGCCCGCGCCGCCGAAGCCGCGCTCGACCGGGCCTGGCTGGGCGACCGGCGGCTGCTCACGCTCGATCGGCTGTGAGAGCCTGATCCGAAACGATCGTTTCGGAAAGTTCGGCACCTGCCCGCGCCCCCACCCGGCCATCCAAGGCATTGTATTCTATGGGTGGCCGGGTGGGGGCGCGGGCCGGTGCCAAATCGAAATTCGCCCTTTGGCGAATTTCCAATCAGACTCTGATCAGGCTACACGGCATTTGACAGCACCGCCGCGCCGCTTATCCCTAGTCCCGGTTCAATTGGGGGGATTTTCGTGAGCGGAGCAGGAACATTGCTGGAAGCAGGAACCGGCGGGGTGCCGGAACTCAGCCGCACCCTGCTGCCGCGCCACGTTTCGATGATCGCGATTGGCGGGATCATCGGGGCCGGGCTGTTCGTCGGCTCGTCCACCACGATTTCACTGACCGGGCCCGCGGCGGTGATTTCCTACCTGATCGCGGGCGTGCTGATCCTGCTGGTCATGCGCATGATTGCGGAAATGGCCATTGTGCTGGATGGCGTGCAGAGCTTTCCCGATTTCGGCCGCGCGGGGATCGGCCATCTTGCCGGGTTCCTGTCAGGCTGGCTTTACTGGTATTTCTGGGTCGTGGTCGTGGCGGTGGAGGCGATTGCCGGGGCCAAGATCATCGGCACCTGGTTGCCCGGCGTGCCGGTCTGGTCGATCGGCGTGGCGCTGATGGCGCTGATGACCGGGGTGAACCTGCTCTCCACCCGCTCTTATGGCGAGTTCGAGTTCTGGTTCGCCTCGATCAAGGTGGCCGCGATCATCGTGTTCATCCTGCTGTGCGCGGCCTGGGTCATCGGGCTGACCGCGCCCGGCGGCGCATCCGTTGCCAATCTCACCGCGCATGGCGGCTTTGCGCCCAAGGGCTGGGGCCCGGTGCTGGCGGGCGTCACCTCCACGATCTTTGCGCTGTGCGGCGCGGAAATCGCCACGATTGCTGCGGCGGAATCGCCTGATCCGGCCAAGATCATCGCGCGCATGACCGTCTCGGTCATGGTGCGGATCGTGGTGTTTTACGTCCTCGCCATCGGCCTGATCGTGACCGTGGTGCCGTGGACGTCGGTCGTGCCGGGGCATTCGCCGTTCGCCACGACGCTGGCGGCGATGGCGATTCCGGGGGGCGAGACGATCATGAACGCGGTCGTGCTTGTGGCGGTGCTGTCGTGCCTCAACAGCGGGCTCTATGTCACCTCGCGCGCGCTGTTCGGCCTCGCGCGGCACGGCGATGCACCGAACTGGCTGGTGCATCTCAGCAGCCGCAAAGTGCCCGCGCGCGCGATCATCGCCGCGAGCCTGTTTGCCTATGGTGCGCTGGCGGCAGAGCGCCTTTCGCCTGACACGGTGTTCAGCTTCCTCGTCAATTCCTCGGGCGTGACGATGATCCTGCTCTATCTGCTGGTCGCGGTGGCGCAGCTGCGCATTCGCGCCCGGGTGGAACGTGAAGACCCGGCGCGGCTGACGCTCAAGATGTGGTTCCACCCGTTCGGCACGCTGGTCGCCATGGCCGCGATGCTGGCGGTGCTGGTGTTCATGGGGCTCCAGCCCGATCTTGCCAGCCAGTTGTGGATTAGCCTGCTGGTCGCGGGACTGTTTGCGGTGGCGTTCTGGCTGCTTCGCGCGGGGCGGCGCGCCTGATGCCGCAGACTATTACGGCCAAGGAAGCCGCCGCGCTGGTAAAATCGGGCATGTGGCTCGATTACGGGTTCGGGATGACCCAGCCCGATGTGTTCGACAAGGCGCTCGCCGCCCGCGCGCACGAGCTCACCGGTGTGAAAGTGCGCAGCTGCCTGACGACACGCCCGCGCGCGTATCAGGCGGCCGATCCCGATGGCGCGCATATCCTTTCTGCGAGCTGGCATTTCAGCGGCTATGACCGCCGCCAGTTCGATGCAGGGCGCTGCACGTACATCCCGCTCAACCTCGGCGAATGGCCCGATCTCTATCGCCGGTTCATCGAGCGGGTGGATATCGCGGTGATCCAGGTCTGCCCGAAGGACGCGGACGGTTGCTACAATTTCTCCGCCTCCGCCTCCTATATGCGCGCGCTGGTGGAGAAGGCCGATGTGGTGATCCTTGAGATCAATCCGGCGCTGCCGTGGTGCTACGGACCAGACAACGCGGTGCACGAGAGCGAGGCGGACTTCGTGATCGACGGCGACGGCGCGCCCGCCGCCGAACTGCCCGGCGCGGTCTCGACCGACGTCGACCTGGCCATCGCGCGGCTGGTGGCAGCGGAAATCCGCGACGGGGACTGCATTCAGCTGGGCATCGGGGGCCTGCCCAATGCCGTCGGGCGCGCGATTGCCGGGGCGGGCGTGAAAGACCTTGGCGTCCACACCGAAATGATGGTCGAAGGCGTGGTCGAACTGGTCAAGGCGGGCATTGCGAACGGCGCGCGCAAGCAGATCGACGTGGGCAAGGCGGTCTATGCTTTCGCCATCGGCTCGGCCGATATCTACGCGACGCTGGATCGCAACCCGGCGTTCGAAGCGCGGCAGGTGGATTACACCAACTTGCCGAGCTCGGTGGCGCGCAACCACAATGTGTTTTCGGTCAACAGCACCGGGCAGATGGACTTGCAGGGGCAGGCGGCCTCCGAATCCTCGGGCCACCGGCATTTCAGCGGGACGGGCGGGCAGCTGGGCTTCGTGCGCGCGGCTTACGAATCGCAGGGCGGGCGCGGTTTTCTCTGCATGCCCTCGACGTACGAGAAGCACGGCGCGCGCAAGAGCCGCGTGGTCAGCGATCTACCCGGCGGCACGATCGTGACCGTGCCGCGCACCGATGTGATGTATGTCGCGACCGAATACGGCATGGTCTGCCTCAAGGGCAAATCAGTAGCCGAGCGCGCCAAGGCGATGATTTCGATCGCACATCCCGATTTCCGCGAGGAACTGGAGCGCGATGCTTATGCCAATGGCCTGATCCCGCGCGGGTATTTTTAAGAAAATGGTGAGCCCTGCTGGGTTCGAACCAGCGACCTACTGATTAAAAGTCAGTTGCTCTACCGACTGAGCTAAGGGCCCACACGCAATCGGACAGGCGGGTCACCTAGGGGTGGGCGCGCGCCGGGTCAAGCGCCGGGTCAGTTGGGCGTGGAGGTGCCTTATGGTGCAGCCGGTGTGCGGATCGCGCCAGCGCGGGGCGACCGCGCGGGCGGGGCCGAGCACGAAGAGGCGCTCGCGGAAGGCGGGATGCGGCACAGTCAGGGTGCGGCTGCGCCACGGGCCGCCGCTCCACAGCACCACGTCGAGATCGAGCGTGCGCGCGCCCCAGCGGCTCCCGCGGCGCACGCGGCCGAAGCTGGCCTCGATCTGTTGCAGCAGCGCGAGCAGCGCGGGCGGCGTGAGCGGCGTGGCCACGCGCGCGGCCGCGTTGGCATAGCGGCGGCGCGAGGGGCCAAGCGGCACGCTGGCGATGACCGGTGAGGCGGCCTCGATCTCCAGCCCCTCTGCCGCCATCGCGGCGAGTGCGGCGCGCAGCACGGCAGGAGGCGGGCCGTGGCGCGGGTGCCGCACATTGGAGCCGAGCGCGATCAGGTAGCGCTGCTGCACCGCGCTCAGATATCCTGCGCGAGGCGCGTATACAGCTCGGGCCTGCGGTCGCGGAAGAAGCCCATGCCGGCCCGGTGCCGCGCGGCTTTGGCGAGATCGAGCGCGGCGACCAGTACGCCGGTTTCCTCCGCGCCATAGTCCGCGAGGAAATCGCCCCACTGGTTGGCTATGAAGCTGTGGCCATAGAAGCGCTGCGGCGGCGTGCCCTGCATGCTTTCGTTGCCGATGCGGTTGGCGGCGATCACTGGCATGCAATTCGACACCGCATGGCCGAGCATCGCGCGGCGCCAGATGCGGCTGGTATCGAGATCGGGATCATAAGGCTCGGTGCCGATCGCGGTCGGGTAGAACAGCACTTCCGCCCCCATCAGTGCCATCGCGCGCGCGCACTCGGGATACCACTGATCCCAGCACACGCCGACGCCGATGCGCGTGCCGAACACGTCCCACACCTTGAAGCCGGTGTTGCCGGGGCGAAAATAGTACTTTTCCTCATAGCCCGGGCCATCCGGGATATGGCTCTTGCGATAAGTGCCCATGATGGCACCGTCCGGGCCGATCATGGCGAGCGTGTTGTAATAATGCGGCCCCTCGCGCTCGAAAAAGCTGGTGGGGATGGCGATGCCAAGGCCCTTCGCGAGCGCCTGCATGGCCTTGACCGACGGATCCTCGCCCAGCGGATGCGCGAGCGCAAACAGCGCTTCGTCCTCCACCGTGCAGAAATAGGCCCCGGCGAACAGTTCGGGCGGGAGCACGATTTGTGCGCCCGCCTTCGCCGCCTGCTCGACCAGCGCGGCGACGGCCTCGATGTTGGTCCGGGCGTCTGGCGCGTTGAGGGCCAGTTGCAGGGCGGCGACGGTGAGCTGAGTCATGGCCCTCGACTAGGGGCAACGCGGCCCGATTTCAACGCCGCCAGACGTGCCGATCACGGCCGCTTGGCAAACAGCAAGGTCATGCGGTCGCTTTCGCCGATGGCTTCGTACTTGGCGCGGTCCTTGTCCTTGAGCGTGAGCACCGGCGGGAGGGTCCAGACGCCGTCGGGCCAGTTGGCGCTGTCCTTGGGGTTGGCGTTGATCTCGCTCTTGGCGACCAGCTTGAAGCCGTGGGCTTCGATCAGCGCGATCACATCGGCCTCACGCATGTAGCCCATCGTGCCCTGGGTGTAGGCGGCGGGGGCATCCGCCTTGGCGCGGTGTTCCTCGATGCCGAGCAGGCCGTCGTCCTTGAGCAGCGCGCGGATCGCGGTGAGATCGTTGTAAAGGTAGTTATCGGGCCACATGTTGTGGACTTCGCGCATGATCATCACGCGGTCGACGGTGCCCTTGCGCTCGGGCGGGACGGCATCAAGATTGAACGCGGGGACGCGCGCTTCGGGCACGCCGGTCCAGCCTGCGGCCTTGGGCGGGAACAGGCTGGGGAAATTGGTGAGGCGCGTCTTGGTATCGCCCGTGGCAGTGGCGGTGCCCGCGCTGATGCCGATGTATTGGCCTTTCTCGCCCAGGTAGGGGACAAGGATGCGCGTGTACCAGCCGGCCGAGGGCATATAGTCTGCGACCGTCATGCCCGGCTTGATGCGGAAGAACGCGAGCGTTTCGGCCGGGTGGCGCCAGGCATCGCGGACGCGGTCCTTGTCGCGGCGCGGATCGGCGAGGATGGTGGCCATCGACGAAGGTGCCATTGCGGGGCTGGAAGCCGCCGGGGCTTCGGGCGCAGCGATTACGGCCACGGGCGCGGTGGCGAGGAACAGGGCGGCTAGCAAGGCGGCTTTGCGCATGGTGTAACTCCGAAAGCGATTCGCACGAATGGACATCACCCTAGGCTAGCGCGGGGCGATGACAATTGGCCCTGCGGTCCCTATTTTCGCGGGCAGGCAAGCGGAGCGGGAAGCTTCGGCAGAAAGGATCAGGCAAATGGCGCAGGCAATCATGGCGGGCGGGTGCTTTTGGTGCACCGAGGCGGTGTTCCGCGATGTGGTGGGCGTGAGCGAAGTGGAAAGCGGCTATATCGGCGGCACCGGCGCAAACCCGACCTACAAGCAGGTTTGCAGCGGCACGACCGGCCACGCCGAAGCGATCCGCGTGACCTTCGATCCGGCGCTGCTTTCGCTGGACGACCTGCTCGATATCCATTTCGCAACGCACGACGCGACCACGCTCAACCGGCAGGGCAACGATGTGGGCACGCAGTACCGTTCGGCGCTGTTCCCGGCCGATGACGATCAGCGCGCGGCGATGGAAGCTGCCATTGCGCGCGCGCAGGCGGGCAGCCCCAAGCCCATCGTGACGACGATTGAAGGCCCCGCGATCTGGTATCCGGCGGAGGACTATCATCAGGAGTATTGGCAGGGCGAAGGCCAGCGCAATCCCTATTGCCTCGCGGTGATCCCGCCCAAGCTGCAGAAATTGCGCAAGAGTTTTGCGGCGAGAGTGAAGGGATAGGAAAAGAGGGCCGGAGCGAAAGCGCGACTGGCTCGATATTTCGGCCCTACTTTTCCCACATCGCGGCGAAGAAGCCGTCGATGCCGCCAGCCTCTGCCAGCATGCCGGGATCGCTGCGGAACCAGCCTTCCAGGGTGGGGCTGAGGCCGGTGGGGAGCTGATCCGGCGTGATCGCGATGCGGCCCATGGCCTTGACCCATGCGGCCTGCGCCTCGCCCTCCTCGGGCTCCAGCGAGCACACGGCATAGACCAGCCGCCCGTCCGCGCGGATCGCGCCCGCGCCGCGTTCGAGCAGGCCGCGCTGCAATTCCGTCAGCGCGTCGCCGTCGATCAGGCGGTGGAGCACATCGGGATGGCGGCGGCAGGTGCCGGTCGCGCTGCAGGGTGCGTCGATCAGCACCGCATCGAACAGCGTATCGGGCCGCCACTGCATTGCATCGGCGACGACGACATCGACTTCGCAGCCGACGCGCGCGACATTCTCGCGCAGCCGTTCGAGGCGGCGGGCCGATTTGTCGAGCGCGGTGACTTTCCATCCGGCGGCAGCGAGCTGCAGCGTCTTGCCGCCGGGCGCGGCGCACAAATCGAGCACGCGGCGGCCCTCGCCGGGCCCGAGCAGCCGCGCGGGGACCGTGGCCGCCAGATCCTGTACCCACCACGCGCCTTCGGCAAAGCCCGCGATGCTCTCGACCGAACCGGCGCGCGCCAGCCGCACGTGGCCGGGGGCAAGCGATACGCCGCCCAGCCGCTGCGCCCACTCCTCGGTCTGCGCCGGATCGCGCAGCGAGAGATCGAGCGGGGGCGGGACGGCGAGACCGGCGGCGATGGCCTCCACGCGGTCAGGCCACGCCGCGCTCCAGCGCGCGAGCGCGGCTTCGGGCAAACTGGGCGCTGCGGGCAGGCCCTCCCCGCGCAGCACCGCCGAGAACACCCCATGCGCCAGCCGTCTCGGGCCGCCGGTGAGCAAAGGCAGGCCAGTCGCGATCACGGCATGCGGCGGCAGGCCAAGCCGCAGCGCCTGCGCGAGCATCAGCCGCAGCACGCTGCGCGCCTTGGCATCCTCGGGCAGCACTTGCCGGGTCGCGCTGTCGATCAGCCGGTCGAGATCGGGCAGCCAGCGCAGCGCTTCGCCCGTGATGGCGAGCGCCAGCGCGCGGTCGTCGCCGCGCTCGATCGCGCGCAGCACCGGGGGCGCGGCCTGATCGAGCGGATCGCCGCGTCGGAGCACGGCATCGATCAGGCGCAGCGCGGCGCGGCGGGTCGGAACGCCGGGGAGTTCAGCTTCGGCAGCTTGGGAAGTACGGGCCATCCGCCAGCCTATCGCGCGTGGTGCCCCTCTTGGCAATTGCGCTTGCGCGCGGATTTGGGCAGGCAGGGCGCATGGAAAAGCCGATCACTCGGGCCACGACGCGCCCCGCACCCTTTACCCGGCCCGCGCACTGGACCAACGATCCCGCTCCCGCGCCGCAGGTACCCGAGCAGCGCGCCGATCCCGATGGCCTCGATCCCACGCGCTTTGGCGATTGGGAGAAGAACGGGATCGCCATCGACTTTTGAGATCGACTTTTAAAATCGACGTTTGAGCGCTTGGTCCCGCTACTTCGGGATCACCGCCAGCGGCGGCAGCGGGTGCCAGCCCCAGGGGTTGGGGGCAAACCCGGTCACGCCGCTGCGCACCAGCGACCAGCGCAGCGGGCGGGCGATGGGCAGGAAGGCGTTGGCAGCGGTGATCTCCGCCTCCGCTTCGCCCAGCAGACGCGCGCGTTCGCGCAAGTCTTTGGCTGCGCGGGCCTGCGCCAGCAGCGCATCCCCCGCTGCATTGCAGGCCGGTTTGTGCACCGCGCAGGCCAGCTGATTGAGGAACCATGCAGCGCGGCCATAGCGCGCGGTGGCATCGACCAGCCGGAGATCGGCGGGCTTATCCTCAGCCACATGCACCACAACCACGCCGATCGCGTCGAAATCGTTCGTGAGCCGGTCGAGCACGAGGCGCGAGCCCGGGCCATCGGGCGCGGCGATGCGCAGCACCGGCGCGGGCTTGCCGCCAAGCTTGTACTTGGCGACTCGTTCTGCGGCGAGCGTGCGTCGCTGCTCCATCGCCACGCCGACCCAGCGCTCGCCCACCGTGCCGGCATCATCCTCGACCCCGGCGGCGACCACGCGGGTGGTGGGTTGCCAGCCGCCGATGTTGAATGCGGCGATCAGCGCATCCCGGTCGATGGCCAGCGCCAGCGCCTCACGGTTCGGCGAATCGGCAAGGAAGCCGTCCTCGCTTTCGACCAGCAGGCCGAACATGCCGATGACCGGATCGAGCTGGATATTGCCGCGCGAGAGCGTGGTGGCTTCAGCCAGCGGCAGCGAATCAAGCCGGCCGCCAAGGACGAGATCGGCGTTCCCGTCGTTGAAGCGCTGCACAGCTGCGGCGGGGGCGGCGAAATCGACCACCAGATTGCGCACGGTGCGGGCGAAGCCGTCCTGCGGCGCGAGGCCGCGCTTTTCGGGCGGAATCAGCGAGAGGATCGCCGCGTTGCCCTTGCGCCCCACTGCCATGGGGCCAGACCCCCGGCGGGCATAGGGCAGCCCCAGTTCGGGCTGGGCGAGCAGCGTGAGCAGATCGGGCATCGGCGCGGCAAGGTCGATCTCGATCACCCGGTCGGCCATGACCCGAACTTGTTCGATCGGTGCCAGATCGAGCCCGAGCGCGGTGTTTTTCAGCGCGGCCAGCGCCTTGCGCAGCGCTTCGGCGGCGGTTTCGGATGTGATCCGCGCGCCGCCCGGCCAAGTGCCGTCGCGCAGGCGGAAGATGTAGCTCTGGCCATCGTCGGTGATGATCCAGCGGTCGGCAATGGCGGGAACGATTCGGCCCTCGGCATCGAAGGCGACCAGCCCCTCGACCGTCGCGGCCCTGAGCGTGCGGGCGGCCGGCGAAAGGCGCGGCCCGCTGGCCTGCAGCGCCGTGCGATCACCGATCAGGGCAATCGCCAGCGGACCGTGCCCGCGGCGGCTGCAGGCCGAAGCGGCCAGCACCAGCGCCACCACGCCGACAAGGGCTGCGGCCGCAGCCAGGGAAAGACGGGAGCCTCGCATCATAGCGGCGCAAGGCTAGCACGAGCCGTGCGGCGGGTCAGCGCTGCGTGTGCGCAAGCACGGTGATAATTGCCTGATTTCCCGTAACCGTTTGTCCGGCAACCGGGCTTTCGGGGTCAGATTTTGCGCAGGCGCTTGGGATCGGCGATAGACAGCACGGGTTTGACAAAGCGCGGTGTGCCTTCGGCATTGGGATTGGTGACCGGCTCGCGCGCCACTTTGGGATCAATTTCTTCCATGAAAGCGATGCCGAAGCGGTTCTCCTGAATCCAGGCGACCACGCCTTCGACCCAGCCGATGTTGCGCAAATTGATATCAAGCTTGGCACCGCGCGTCACCTTGACGTGCCCTTCGGCCATCATGCCGCCGCCCGAAAGATTACGCACTTTTACACGGTGCTCGTCGTCTGCCCCGGCCAGACGCAAGTCTGCCATGAGGAACAGGCTGTCACGCCCCACTTGCCGATGATCGAGTTCTGTCACGCCCCGGTTCCGTCTCATCTGCCAAAGAAAGCTCCCAAAACCGAACCGGAGCACCCGGAACGGCCGAACGCCTGAACGTCCCAAGACTGCAAGTCTCAAAACTTTCTGGGGATTTGCTAACCGGGCTTGGCAAACAAAATCTTAAACCGGCAGGCCGTTAACCGCACTTTGCACGATGTGTACCGGACCGGGACAGGCCTGCGGCAAAGTATTGCCGCGCCGCAGGATCACATATCGCGGGAGATTTTCTCGCGGCGTTCGTGGGCTTCCTGCGCCTCGACCGTCATCGTGGCGATCGGGCGGGCGATCAACCGGCCCAGACCGATTGGTTCACCCGTGACTTCACAGTAACCATATTCGCCTTCATCAATCCGGCGCATCGCGGAATCGATCTTGGCAATCAGCTTGCGCTGCCGATCGCGCGTGCGCAGTTCGATGCCCCATTCGGTCTCGCTCGAGGCGCGGTCGTTAAGATCGGGTTCGCGGATCGGGCCGTCCTGCAGCGCCGAAAGCGTGCCGGCGGACGCGGACAGGATAGACTTCTTCCACTCGAGCAGCAGGCGGCGGAAATAATCCTGCTGCGCTTCGTTCATGTAGGCTTCGTCGTCAGATGGAACGTAATCCGCAGGCATAGCCCGGCGGGCCTTGGACAGAACGTCGATTTCGTCACTCAAAACCCCAGCCATCCGGCCCTCCAAGCTGCTGCTTTTTCGACCACCAGGCGCCACGACCGGCCTTGCGGCCGAGCCCTCGCTCACGGTTGGCCGCGCCTATAGGCAAGGTGCAGAATCGGCACAAGCAATTCCTCGCCGCTCTGCCCGACGGGGTCAGGGATGCGGCAAGGGCAAAGGGCGCGCCGCCACGCCAAGAGCCTTTTTTCGCGCGTTAACTATTTGTTGACCAAGATTGGTGACTTTGTGCTTGCCCGGCAACGCACCAAGCGGCCCGCCGGAACAGGGGTTCAGGGTAATGGCACAGACATGGATCAAGCTGGTGGCGGGCCATGAGGACACCGCGCAAATCGAATCCGGCGCCGATAGCGCCGCCACCGACACGCTGGTTGCGGCCTGCCTCGCCGCCGCCGCCGCCGGTGACAACGATGCGCTGTTCGATCTGGGCGTCGCCTATTCGACCGGCAGCCACGGCGCGCCATGCGATCTGATCGAGGCGCACAAGTGGTTCAACCTTGCCGCCGTGGGCGGACACGAGGAAGCCGCGCTGTGCCGCGCCGAAGTATCGGACGACATGACCGCGCGCGAAATCGCCGAAGCCCAGCGCCGCGCCCGCGAATGGCTGCGCAGCACCAGGCCTGATATCCGCGCGGCTTGAGGTCGCCCTACGTAAAGTCTTCGCGGTATCGAGCGATCTGGTGCATGCGCGCATGCAGCACGGTAACAATACCGACCGTGCCGTCCTCAAGCAGCTTCCAGTAGATGAAATGGCTCTCGTGGCGACAGACAAAGCCGCGGACGCCAAACTCTGCCGGAATTGCGCGCCAAGGGAATGTCCGCGCCGCGATACCGTTGAACCGCGCAAACAGGCTGCGAATGTAGCGGTCAGCCTGTTCTTCACCCCACCGATCGCGTGTGTAGACATAGATTTCGTCCAGCCTATCGGCTGCGACCTGCTGGATGCGGTAACCGGTCACGCCGGGAGGCAGCCCCGATTTCGGGCAATCACCTCATCTGCCGTCAGTGCCACATAGCTCGAATCCGGGGCTGCAAACGCCAGCGCGAGTTCTGCCTTCAAACGATCAACCTGTTCCTGCTCTGCACGCTCCATGTCGCGGCGGATCAGGTGGCGAATGTATTCGCTGACATTTTCATAGGCACCGGAATCGGCCACGTTGGCTGCCACGAAATCTCCCAAAACGCCGCTGACGCGGACATTGAGTGTCATTTCCTTGGACAAGCGAGCCTCCCATTCAAGAAGTCCTCAAGATAAGGAATATTCTTGACAATCGCAAGCCTCACCGAGCGCCCGCTACCCCTTCCTGAATGGCGTCCGCTCGCCCAGCCAGAGCTGTTCCTGCGCCACGCCTTGCCGTTCGCGCTCCAGAAAATCGGCGATGGCGCGGCGGAAGCCCGGATCGGTGATATAGTGGGCTGACCAGGTCGGCACCGGGCCATAGCCGCGCGCCAGTTTGTGCTGGCCTTGCGCCCCCGCCTCCACGCGCTTGAGCCCCAGCGCGATCGCGGCGTCGATCGCCTGATAGTAGCACAGCTCGAAGTGCAGGAACGGCTTGTCGATCACCGCGCCCCAGTAGCGGCCATAGAGCGCCTCGCTGCCGATGAAATTGAGCGCGCCTGCCACCGGCTGATCGCCAATGAACGCCATGACCAGCAGAATCCGGTCCGCCATGCGCTCGCCCATCAGGGTGAACGCCTCGCGCGTGAGGTACGGGCGGCCCCATTTGCGCGATCCGGTATCCTGATAGAACACCCAGAACGCGTCCCAGTGCTCGGGCAGGATGCCTTTGCCGGTCAGTGCGCGGATCTCGACGCCGTCCTGCGCCTTGGCGCGCTCCTTGCGCAAGTTCTTGCGCTTTTCGGAGGAGAGCTGGCCCAGGAATTCGTCGAAACTGGCATAGCCCGCATTGGTCCAGTGAAACTGCGTGTCCGTTCGCAGCAGCCAGCCCGCCTCCTCGAACAGCGGCAGCTGCGCGGGTTCGATGAAAGTGGCGTGCGCGGAGGACAGGCCGTTCTGCTCGCAGAGCTGCTCGGCCACGCGCAGCAGCGGGACCGCGAGCTGGGGGTTGTCGCCGGTCAGCAGGCGCGGGCCGGTGGCGGGGGTGAAGGGCACGCTGATCTGCAGCTTGGGATAATAGTCGCCGCCCGCGCGCTGCCAGGCATCGGCCCAGCTGTGATCGAATACATATTCGCCCTGGCTGTGGTTCTTGAGATAGGCCGGGAGCGCGGCGGCGGGGGTGCCGTGATCATCCTCGATCACCAGTGGCAGGGGGGACCAGCCGCTGCGCCCGCCAACGCTGCCCGACTCTTCGAGCAGGGTGAGAAAAGCGTGGCTGGTGAAGGGATTGCCGGTGCCGGCCAGCCGGTCCCAGTCGGCGGCGGCCACTTCGGAGACGGCGTGATGGACGCGCGCGGTAATGCTCACGCGGCTCCGGCCTCCTCCGCAGCGGGAGGGTGCGTGATGCCGCCAGCTTCCGCAATCGGCGCATCGGCATGGCGCGCGGCGCGTTCAAGCAGTTCGGGCGAGCGGACAGTCCAGGTGAGCAGCGGAAAGCCCCGGCGGCGCTGCGCGGCGGCAAAGCGGCTGGGCAAATCGGCCACGTCATAGGCCAGAAAATCAGGCTTGGCGCGCCACAGCATGAGGTGGCGGCGGGTGCGCGCGAACAGCGTGCGGCTGCCTTCCTCGCTCATCACCAGTCCGTGGACGATATGGGGCGAAAAGCGCGCGAACCAGCTGGAGATGCGCGGATCGAAGCTCATCACCGCCACGGGGCCGCGATAGCCTTCGAGCAGGCGGCGCACCGCGAGGCAGATCGCGGGGATGCGGGTGGAGGGGCGGGCCTTGATCTCGATCAGCAGCGGCACGCGGCCCGCCACTTGATCGAGCAGCTGGCGCAAGGTGGGGATCGTATCCTCCCCGCCGACAAGGCGGATCTGGCCGAGCTGCGCGGCGCTGCGCTCGATCAGCGGGCCGGTCTCGGTGGTCAGCCGGTCGAGGTCCCAATCGTGGAACACCATCGCCTGCCCGTCGCTGCTGCGCTGGATATCGCATTCGATGCCGTAGCCCGCTGCAATCGCGGCGGCGAACGCGGCGGGCGAGTTTTCCGGCAGGCCTGCGCCATGCAGGCCCCGGTGGGCATAGGTCACCCCATGCAGCCACGCCACGCGCGCCGGAAGCGGCGCGGGCGCGAACAGGCGATCAAGCAGGATGGACAGCAAATACAGCATCAATTTCCACCGCGCAGCCCAGCGGCAGCACCGGCACGCCCACCGCGCTGCGAGCATGCTTTCCGGCCTCGCCAAACACCGCGACCATCAGTTCCGAAGCGCCGTTGGCAACTTTGGGCTGATCGGTGAAGCTGTCTGCCGAGGCAATGAACGCGCCGAGCTTGACCACCCGCGCCACGCGGTCGAGCGAACCCAGCGCGGCTTGCGCCTGCGCCAGCAGCATCAGCCCGCAGCCCTGCGCGGCGATCACGCCCTGCTCCAGCGTCACGTCCTCGCCCAGCCGCCCCTTGATCAGCGCGCCGTCCACGAACGAGACCTGGCCCGAGACATAGAGGAACCCGCCTGCCTCGACCGTGGGGACATAGGCCGCGACCGGCGCAGCGGGGGCAGGGAGGACAAGGCCAAGCTCGGCGAGCCTGGCGGAAGCACTAGTCGTCATCATTCACTCCGTGGATGCGGTCCAGAAGCCAGGGCAGCGCGCGGTCCCATTCGTCGATCCGCGCGTGGGCGTGGCCCTGCTCATGCGCGCATTCGATGAACGGCGCCAGCATGGGTTCGCCGCAGAGGTGCAGGCGGCTGATATGCGGCACGATCTCTTTCGCCGAGCCATGGTGCTGCGGCAGATCATCAATGAACACCGCGCGGCTGGGTTGATACTCTTCGAGAATCGCCTTGAGCGCGGGGCCTTTGGGGCCCGTGTTGGTGAAAACCCGCGCGGTAATGCCAACCGCCTCTAGCTGCCGCGCGCGCGCCTCGCGCCGGTCGTCGTTGAGATTGGTGAGGATCACCACGTCGGCATGCTGCGCGAGCGCGTTGATGCCCTCGACCGCGCCGACAATCGCGGGCTGGCGGTGCATCTCGGTATCGAAGAACAGCGACAGCAGACGCCAGATCTCCGCCGGGGGCACCAGATCGCTGGTCCCGGCATAGCGCATGGCCTTGCCGAAATCGCTGTTTTCCATGACGAAATCAATGCCATGCTGCTCGCCCAGCCAATCCTTGTAGGGCGCGACCATGTGCAGCAGCACTTCATCGCAATCGCTGATCACCAGCGGCTTTTTCATGTGAGTTTCTTCACTTCAGGTTCTCCTTGGCCGCAGCGAGATCGCCCGGCGCCACGGCCAGCGCATCGGCCGCTGCGATCAGATCGGCCTCATGGCCGCACAGAAATTCGAGCACCGCCGCCAGCACCGCCGGATCGCCGAGCCCGGCGCGCAGCTCCTCCGGCGTCAGCCCGGTCAACGACAGGAACCGTTCGGCACGCGGCGCGTCGCCCAGCACCCAGCCGAGCGCCTGCAGCGCAAGCGCGGCTGGATCATGCGGAGAGGCGGTTGCACGGGCGATTGTCAGGGCCTTCCGGGGTCAATAGAGCAGGGCGCACTCAAGGTGTCTTGAGCGGGCATGGGGATACGCTGGGTCAGTGGCAAAAAGAATTCTTGTTGTCGAGGACAACGACCTCAACCGGAAGCTGTTCTGCGACCTGCTGAAGGCCAACGGTTTTGCGGTGGAGCCAGTGGCGGACGGGCGCGATGCCCTTGTCCGCGCCCGCGAATTCGTCCCCAACCTGATCATCATGGATATCCAGCTGCCCAATGTTTCGGGGCTGGAACTGATCGAAGCCCTTAAGGGCGATCCCGAGTTGCGCCTGATCCCGGTGCTGGCTGTCACCGCCTATGCGGGCAAAGGCGACGAAGAGCGCATCCGCGAGGCGGGCGCGGAAGGCTATCTCGCCAAGCCCGTTTCGATCACGCCGTTCATGGCGGCAGTGCGCAAGCTGGTGTGATCCGATCTTACCCAATCGCCTGACGCATGGTATGATTACAAGCGAGCACAGGAGATTTCAGATGCCATCAAACCGGCCGACCGAACCGATCACCGTGCGGACCACCAAGGAGACGGTCGCGCGCTTCGATGCTTTGGCCGCCGCCATGGACCGTTCGCGCAACTACCTCGTCGGGCAGGCGCTGGATCAGTATCTGGAGCGCAACGCCTGGCAGATCGAGCGCATCGAGGAAGGCATTGCGGCAGCGCGCGAGGGCCGAGTTATCCCTGCGGACGAGGTTTTTGCCGCCATTGCTGCCAAGCAGGGCTGGCCGCGCTAGGTGCGGCTGGTCTTTGCGGAACCGGCTGCGCGGGATCTTGCCGATATTGTCGACTATGTTGCGCTGGATGATCGGCAGGCGGCTGAAGCCGTCTATCGCGCGATCGTGCGCGCGACCGGGCTGCTGGTCGAGTTTCCGTCGCTCGGGCACCCCGGACGATTGCCAGGCACCCGGGAATACTCGGTTACCGCGCTGCCCTATGTGATTGTTTATGAGGCCGATGCCAGCGCGCTGACGGTGCTGGCCGTGTTTCACGGCGCCCGCGATCTGGCACGCGCACTGGCCTCGCGGCGCCGGGAGCTTGACGGATAGGCCGCGCCTACCCCCGCGCCAGCACATACTCGCCGATGAACACCACCACCGTCGTGCACAGCCCCAGCATGAACAGGCGGTAGGCGTAGCCCAGATAGCGGTATTTCTTGTGCTGCAGCACCTGGCCGTTCTGGTACATATCGTGGAGCATCAGGCGGAAGGTGCCTTCGTCCGATTTGAGATCGGCCAGCACGCTCTGGGTCCATTCCTCTTCGTCCATCGCGGTGAAAGTGCCGAAGAACAGGCGGTTGGGGCTCATGGCCGGACCGGAGCCCCTTGCAGGGCGGCCGATCGAGGGCAGCACCGCGATCACCGCGCACATCGCCGAGGCAAAGGCGAAGGCCGCGAGCACCAGCAGCGAGGCGGGCAGATGGCCGTTCTTGGCCTGCCCCATCGTGATCGTGAACACCACAAAGGTTGCGCCCATCAGGATCGAGGCCTTGGAATCGGCCATCTGGCTGAGCGTGAGGTTCATCGTCTGCACGGTGCGGACGAGGTGGATCGCGTGGTTCGAATAGCCCGAAGGGGAAAGCGGGGAGGGCGTGGGCCTGGGCGGTTCGGCCGGAGTTTCGGACGGTGGGGATTGATCGGCCACGGGCGCTCTCCCAAGCTGCGTGGGCCTCGCGCGCCACAAAACCGGGGATGCCACAGGGGACTTGCGCTTGACAAGCGGCGCGGCTGGAGCACGGGGCGTTGACGTGCTGTCCAGACTCCGCCAGATTCGGGGGCATGGATCGCCAATCGGCTCTCGACAGGCTTACCAGCCACAAGGACGCGCTCAAGGCGCTGGGCCTTGCGCAGCTGTCGCTGTTCGGCTCGACCGCGCGCGGGCAAGCCATCGACGGTTCGGATATTGATCTGGCCGTCACACTCGATCCGGCTGCGGGGATTGATCTGTTTCGCTTTGCCGCGATTGGCGAACAGCTTGGCCAGCTGCTCGGCAACCGGGTCGACCTCGTGGTCGAGCCTGCGCGCAGCCCACGAATGCAGGCCGAAATCGACCGGGACCGGCTGCGTGTCTACTGAGCGCGAAGCGCTGCGCCTTCAGGATATTATCGACAATATCGACCGGATCACGGGCTATGTTGCCGGACTTGAACAAGGCGCGTTCGAGGCGGATGGCCGCACGGTCGATGCGGTCGAGCGTTGCCTGCAGCGCGTTACCGAAGCGGTGATCAAGATCGGGCCGGAACGCATGGCGGCCCTTTCACCGCAGACCCCGGTGGATGCGGTGCGCGGGCTGGGCAACATGCTTCGTCACGACTATGACCAAGTCGATCTAGGCACGATCTGGCGCACGATCCATCTGAGCTTGCCCAAGCTCAAGGCCGATTGCCTGAAAGCGCTGGGCTGACGCCTTGCGCTTGACAAGCGGCGCGGCTGGCCGCTTTTCAGCCGCAATCTTGGGGCAAGGGCGCCTCATTCACGGAGAACATTGTAATGGACCGCGCCGCAACTGCCGCCCGCATCGCCGAAGTGATCGAACCGTTCAACAAGAACGGCGTTGCCATTGACGATACCACCTCGTTCGCCGGGGATCTCGAGTGGGACAGCCTCACGGTCATGGACTTCGTCGCCGCGATCGAGGACGAATTTGATATCATCATCAGCATGAACCAGCAGGCCGAAATCGAGACCTATGGCCAGCTGATCGATGCCGTGACCACGCTGCAGGGCTGAACCGATGAACGACATGACCCCCGCCGATATGACCCCGACCGATCTGTTTTCGCGCTTCGATCCGCTGATCCAGCAACGCCAGGCGCTGCTCGATACCGGCGTGACCGATCCGTTCAGCCTCGTGATGGAAAAGGTGCTCTCGCCCACCACCGCGATCTGCAGCGGGCGTGAGACGATCCTGCTCGGCACTTACAACTACATGGGCATGACCTTCGACCCCGACGTGATCGCGGCGGGCAAGCAGGCGCTCGATGATTTCGGCGCCGGCACCACCGGCAGCCGCGTGCTCAACGGCACCTATGCGGGCCACCGCGCGTGCGAGGAGGCGCTGAAAGAGTTCTACGCCATGGATCACGCCATGGTGTTCTCCACCGGCTATCAGGCGAACCTCGGCATCATCAGCACGATCGCGGGCAAGGGCGATTACATCGTGCTCGATATCGACAGCCACGCTTCCATCTGGGACGGCTGCAAGATGGGCGACGCCGAAGTCGTGCCGTTCAAGCACAACGATATCGAAGCGATGGAAAAGCGCCTGAAGCGCATTCCGGCAGGCGCTGGCAAGCTGGTCGTGCTCGAAGGCGTCTATTCGATGCTGGGCGATATCGCGCCGCTGAAAGAGATGATCCGCGTCGCCAAGGAAAACAGCGCGATGGTGCTGGTGGATGAAGCGCATTCGATGGGCTTCATCGGGCCCAACGGGCGCGGCGTGGCCGAGGATCAGGGCGTGCTCGATCAGGTCGATTTCGTGATCGGCACGTTCTCCAAGTCGGTCGGCACGGTCGGCGGCTTCTGCGTTTCGAACCACCCGAAGTTCGAGATCATGCGGCTGGTGTGCCGCCCCTATGTGTTCACCGCCAGCTTGCCGCCGAGCGTGGTAGCAACCGCCGCGACTTCGATCCGCAAGCTGATGCATGCCGGCGACAAGCGCGCGCACCTCTGGGAAAACTCGCGCACTTTGCACGGCGCGCTGACGGCGCTGGGCTTCAAGCTCGGCACGGCGGAGCCGCAGAGCGCGATCATCGCGGTGATCATGCCCGATCTGGAGCGCGGCGCGATGATGTGGGAAGCGCTGCTGCGCGAGGGGCTCTATGTGAACCTCGCCCGCCCGCCCGCGACGCCTGCGGGCATGACCTTGCTGCGCTGCTCGCTCTGCGCCGAACATTCGGCCGAGCAGGTGCAGATCATCACCGGCATGTTCGAGCGTGCGGGCAAAGCGATCGGGATCATCTGATGGGGCGGTTGGCGGCTTATGCGGCACTCGCGCTCTTGGCCAGTCCTGCGCTGGCGCAGAGCCAACCCGCCGCGCCCAGCTTTCCGCCACCCTCTCCGCCGATTTCGCCGCCGGGCGACGGGATGATGGACAAGCCTTGCCCCAACCAGCAGGGGCTGTGGTTCGGCCACCCCTATGTCCGGCAATACGATTGGGCGTGGGAATGCCGCTACGCCGAAGCGAACACGCAGATCGCGGCCAGCCCGCGCGTTGTGTTCATCGGCGATTCGATCACGGAAAACTGGGTTGCGCTCGCGCCGGCCCTGTTTGCCAGCGGCGCGGTGGGGCGCGGGATCAGCGGGCAGACCAGCCCGCAGATCCTTGTGCGGTTCTATCAGGATGTGGTGCGGGTGCACCCGCGCGTGGTTCATATCATGATCGGCACCAACGATCTGGCGGGCAATACCGGCCCCAACAGCCCGGAAATGTACAAGGACCACGTCGCGGCCATGGTCGATCTGGCGCGGGCCAATGGCATCGGCGTGGTGATCGGCAGCATCCTGCCCGCCGCGAAGTTTCCGTGGAAGCCGCAGTTGGCGCCAGCCGAGCAGGTCGTCGCGCTCAATACCTGGCTGCGCGAACTCGCGCGCACGCGCGGCGCGGTCTATGCCGATTACCATGGCACGCTGGTGAATGCTGAGGGCGGCATGAACCCCGATATCGCGCCCGATGGCATCCATCCCAATGCCAAGGGCTATGCGCTGATGGAGCCGATCACCCGCGCAGCGATTGCCGAGGCGGAGAAGCAGGCCGCCAAGCCGCGCTGAACCGGCCTGCGCATTGCCAAGCGCTGCCCGCCGTGTAACGTCTTCCAGACACGGGGAGGCAAGGCATTGCGCGGACTGGGAACTGTTTCGATCATCGGCGCAGCGCTAGCCACGTTTGCCATCCCGGCTTTCGCGCAGGCCGGACACGATATGCCGGGCCACGATATGGCCACCCAAAGTCCAGCAAAGCAGGCAGGTAAACCGCTGAGCGAGGCGCAGAACGCCGATGGCTCGGCCAAGCCCGCTGACACCGGCCATGCGGATCACACGCAGGCTGGCCACGAGGAATCGGGCCATACGCACGACGAGAGCACCGTGCCCAAAGTGCCGACTTTGCTGCCCGGCTATGGCACCGGCGGGTTCACGATCACCACCCCGGTCCCCGCTGCGCAGGCGTTCTTTTCCAACGGCATGGAGCTCGGCGCGGCGTTTGCACACAAGGCGGCCATTGCGGCCATGACCGAGGCGGTGCGGCTCGATCCGGCTTGCGCGATGTGTTTGTGGGGCGAGGCGCTCGTTTCGGGCCCGACGATCAACTACGGCAGCGAGCCCAAGGAACGCGCGCCGCTGCTGGTCATGGTGCGCAAGGCCAAGGCGCTCGCCGCCAAGACGGGAACACCGCGCGAGCGCGATCTGATCGCGGCGCTGGAGCAGCGCTATCTGCCGGGCAAGGATGTCCACCAGCGCGATATCCGCTATGCCGCCGCGATGCAGAAGGTCGCCGCGCGCTCCCCGGCGGACAACGAGATTGCGGTGCTGACCGCCGATGCGCTGATGGTTTCGGCGTTCGTCGAGGACAGCGACGATTTCGACACGCCCGCGATCGAGGCGGCCATCGCGCTGATCGAGCCGGTGCTGAAGCGTGCGCCCACGCACACCCCCGCGATCCATTTCTATATCCACGCGACCGAAACCGTGGGGGAGCCCGAAAAGGCCGAGCGCTATGCCGATACGCTGGCGGCGCTCGCGCCCAATGCCAGCCACCTCGTGCACATGCCCAGCCACACGTTCTTCTGGGTCGGGCGCTATCAGGATGCGGCGGATACCAACTGGCGCGCGGTCGAGATCGGCAAGGCCAATGCCAAGCGGCTGGGCCTGCCCGAGCCACGCGGCGTGTTCGATCTGCCCTACCATTCGCACAATGTGATCTTCGGGCTTGGCGGTGCGATGATGGCCGGGGACGCGCGCACAGCGCTCAATCTCGCGCGCCCGCTGGTGGCGCATTCGACCGAGCGCGAGAAGGCCGAGCCGTTCTCGCAGATGCTCGCGGCGGCGGGCTATTTCGCGATGGCGCAGTTCGATGATCCGGCGGCGGTGCTCGCGCTGGCCGAGCCCAAGCTGCCCTACCTCAAGGCCGCGCGGCATTATGCGCGCGGGGAGGCGATGGTCTGGCTGCACGATCTGGCGGGGGCCAAGGCCGAACTGGCGGCCATCCCGGCCAAAGTCGCAGAGGGCAAGATCGACCGCGACCACCGCGCGCCCGAGCAGATGCTGGGCATCACGCGCGGCGTGCTCGAAGGGCGGATTGCGCTGGCGGAGGGGCGCGCGAAAGATGCGGTGAAGGCGTTCTCAGCGGCGGCAGACATCGAGGAAACCAAGGATTTCATGCAGTTTTCCGACCCGCCCGCGTTCTGGTACCCGGTGCGGCGCGATGTCGCGGCGGCGCTGCTGGCTGCGGGCGATGCGCCGGGTGCGCGGGCGGCGGCGGAGGCATCGCTCAGGCTGCGGCCGCGGGATACGGTGGCGGAAGATGTGCTGCGGCGCGCCGAGGGGATGGTGCGGGGCGGGCACTGAGGGTTTTACCCCTCCACCACGCCCTTCGGGCGCGGTCCCCCTCCCCATTTGCCCCATCGACAAGCTCAGG
>CAIKKO010000052.1 GCA_903828025.1 uncultured Sphingomonadales bacterium | reverse complement strand
TGCGTTGCCGGTGATGGTATTGGCCAGACTGTTGCCCGTGCCATTGATCGCGTCCGATCCGGTGAGCACGAGATTTTCAATCGCGTTGCCAAGCGTCCAGTTCAGCGAGGAATTGACGACATCGGTGCCTTCACCGTCGACTTCGGTGACGACATCCCCCGGATTGTCGACAACATAGCTGTCATCGCCTTTGCCGCCGATCAGCGTGTCGGCACCAAGCCCCCCATCGAGCACATCGTTGCCATCGAGCCCCATGAGGACATTGGCACCGTCGTTGCCCGTCACATGGTTGTCCAACGCGTTTCCGGTCCCGCTGATCGGTGCCAGACCGGTCAGCGTCAGGTTCTCGACGTTGTCGACCAGAGTGTAGGAGATGCTGGCCTGCACTGTATCGGTGCCTGCGCCGGCCAACTCCTGCACCACATCGCCCACGGCATCGACGATGTAGGTATCATCGCCGGTGCCACCGATCAGCGTGTCGTTGCCCGCGCCGCCATCGAGCGTGTCATTGCCATCAAGCCCGGTAAGCGTGTTGGCGGCGTCATTGCCTGTCAGCTCGTTCGCCGCCGCATTCCCGGTGCCGTCGATCGCATCGCTGCCCGTGAGGATCAGCTTTTCCAGATTGAGGCCCAGCGTATAGGAAAACGCAGCCTTGACCGTGTCGGAGCCTTCCCCCGCGCGCTCGACCACCACATCGCCGGGCTGATCGACGACAAACGTGTCATTGCCTTTGCCGCCGATCAGCTTGTCGGCGCCCGCGCCGCCATCGAGGATGTCGTTGCCATCTCCGCCGCTGAGCGTGTTCGCGCCAGCGTTGCCGGTGATCCGGTTGTTTTGAAAGTTGCCGGTGCCGTCGATGTTGTCGGTGCCAAGGAGAACAAGGTTTTCGACCGCCTTGCCCAGGACATACGAGAGGCTTGCGCGAACCGTATCCACACCGCCGAAATCGTTCTCGACCACCACGTCGCCGGGATTGTCGACATAGTAGATGTCGTCACCAAGCCCGCCCGTCATCACATCGGCGCCCGTGCCGCCGTCGATTGTGTCATTGCCGGCAAAGCCGAAAATCGTGTCGTTGCCGCCAAGGCCGTTGATCATGTCATCGTTCGGCGTGCCGTTGAGCGTGTTGTCGCTCGCATCGCCGGTCACGGTATCGAGCGTGCCCTGAAAGCCCGCGAAGGCCAGCGTATGCGCTTCGATAGCGCCGACATGCGCTTCAAGCGTCCAGTTTCCGCCGAGCGCTGCTGCGCCGGTCACATCGGTGCTCGCCGCCACGTCGGCACCGGTCAGCGCGGCGAAAGTGTTGATGAAGGCCGCACCGGCAGCTCCCGCCGCAACATCGCAGCCATAGAGCAGAATGTCGCCGCCGGGTGCCAGATGATGGCCGATCGCGGCCAGATCGCCGGCATGGGCCGCGAGGGCCGCGGCATCGACCACCCCGTCGCCGAGGGCCAACGCGCCCGCGCTGCCGTGCGAGACAATGTGCAGCGCGGCGATATTGTCGATCCCGGCGAGCAGCGCGCTGATCTGGTGCAATCCGTCGTGCGTTCCATCGAGCACGAACACGCGCTCGCCTGCGGGAAGTCCGGCCAGCACCGCAGCCATGTCGCCAACACGCGAATCGATGATGGTGACTTCCTGGGGTGCGGACATGGCGAGAAACTCCGGGGGCAATGGTCCCCCCTCCTCGTCGCATTTCCGCGTGACGGTTTGGTGTCCATATCGTTAAGCGCGGGTTCAGCCCCAGCCGCCGCGGATCGCCGGAAAGCTGGCTTAATACTATGGGAACAAGGCGAAAACCGCCGGTTTGGTATAGCCTGTTCCAGCGCGGGGCTGCGGTGCAGGACTTAACTTTTGCTCAGGAACCAGCCCAACCTTGGCCATTTGACCGAGCGCGCGCGCAACAAGCCGCCACACCGCAAGCGCGGCATTGCCCCCCATAGCGAATCGGTGCCCGGCTCAGGCCACAGTCAGCTGCGCCACGGTGGTGGTCAGGCTGCTGTCGCTGTAGAAGGTATAGTCGTTCCCGGACTGCGCATAGAACGCCCCATTCGCGATCTGGAGCGTATCGCCCGCATTGAAATCGAGCGTGAGGTGCGAGGCGTTGCCCGCACCGGTGATGCTCTGGATGAAATTGGCATCGACCGTGAGATTGGCATTCGTCCCGCTGGAGTTGAGATCAATGGTTTCGACATGGCTCAGCACGCTCGAAAGCTGCGCCGCCGAGACAGCGCCCGAACCCGCCGCAAGCGCCACGGTATCGCTCCCCGCGCCGCCATCAATCGAGAAGCCTGTCCCCATGGTCAGCGTGAAGGTGTCGCCCAGGCTTGAGCCGATCACGCTCTCGATGCCCGAAAGCGTATCGCCCGCCGCATCGCCAGCGGTGCCCGTGCCGGTGCCCGCACCGCCCGCACCAAGCGTGAGCGCCACTGCGCTGCCGGACTGCGAATAGTCGGCGATATCGGTCCCGGCCCCGCCGATCAGGCTGTCGGCACCGGCCCCGCCGGCCAGCCGGTCGTTCCCGGCTCCCCCATCGAGCACATTGTTGCCGTCATCCCCGGTCAGGCGATCGTTGAAGGCCGAACCGGTGACATTTTCGATGGCGTTGTAAGTATCGCCCGCCGCCTCGTTGGTGTTGAAGCTGCTGTCGGCCAGATTGGCCGAAACCCCGAGCGCGGAATTGGCATAGGTCACCGTGTCGATCCCGGCGCCGCCGTCCATCGCGTCGCTGCCCATACCGCCGTTGAGGAGATCATTGCCCGCCTCCCCATAAAGCGTGTCGTTGCCCGCGCCGCCGGTTATGGTGTCATTCCCGCCGCCGCCGTTGAACGTCTCGTCGGCTGCCGATCCGATGAACGTGTCCGCCAGCCCGGTGCCGATCACATGCTCGATGCCGTTCAGCATGTCCCCCGCCGCATCGCCGCCGCTCGACGCGGTGCCATCGAGGTGGACAGCGACGGCCGCGCTCGAAGCCGAATAATCGACCGTATCGAAGCCGCCGCCGCCGGTCAGCGTATCGGCTCCGGCGCTGCCATAGATCGTATCGTCGCCCAGCCCGCCGTCGATCCACTCGGCACCGCTGCCGCCGCGGAAGGTATCGCCAAACGACGAACCGACCACGCCTTCGATCGAGGTATAGGTATCGCCCACGGCATCGGGGGCGGTCACCACCAGCGCGCCGGTGGCAAAGCTTGCGGTAATCGCGGTTCCCGAATTGATGAACGAGGCGCTGTCCGTGCCCGCGCCGCCATCCAGCACGTCCGCGCCCGCGCCGCCGACCAGCACATCGTTGCCATTGCCGCCCTGGAGCGTGTCCGCGCCCGAAGTCCCGTAGAGCGTATCGTCGAACGCGGAACCGATCAGGATCTCGATATTGCTGAGCCGATCGCCAGTGGCTTCATTGCCGACGCCAACGGTGCCATCGAGATAGGCCGTCACCCCGCCGGTCGAAGCGGCATAGCTGAAGCTGTCGATGCCCGCGCCGCCATCGGCGGTGTCGGCACCGGAGCCTCCGTTCAAGGTATCGTTGCCGTTGCCGCCAATCAAAGTGTCATCCCCGACGAAGCCACTGATCGTGTCATCGCCGTCGCCGCCGTTCAGCGTTTCGTTCGAATTCGAGCCGACGAGCGTGTCGTTGTAGGCCGAACCGACAATGCCTTCGATCGAGGTGAGCACATCGCCCTGAGCGAAGCCGCCATTTGCGGCCGTGCCATCAAGATAGACCGAAACCGCTGCGGTCGAGTCCGAATAGTCCGCCGTATCGAAGCCGCTGCCGCCGTTGATCGCGTCCGCGCCGCCGCCGCCGCGCAGGAAATCATCGCCCGCGCCGCCGTTCAGGGTGTTGGCATTGGCATCGCCGAGCAGGGTATCGTTGAACGCCGATCCGGTGAGGTTTTCGATCGAGACATACGTGTCACCCGCAGCATCGCCGACCGTACCGGTCCCACTGAGCAGGCTGGCGGCGACCGCCGCGCCAGATGCCGCATAGCTTACGGTATCGGTGCCCGTTCCGCCATCAAGCGTGTCGGCACCGGCATCGCCTTTCAGGGTGTCGTTGCCTTCCATGCCATAGAGCGTGTTGCCGCCCGCGCCGCCCCACAGGGTATCGTCGTATTGCGTGCCCTGCAGGATCTCGACGTTGGTGATGACATCGCCCTGCGCCTCGCCGCCGCTGCCCGCCGTGCCATCAAGCCCGACAGTGACCGCGCCCGAGCCATAATAGCTCACGGTATCGGTGCCGCCCGCGCCATTGATGGTATCGGCGCCGCCCAGCCCGCGGAACCATTCGTTGGCGGCCGTGCCGGTCACGCTGTCGGCCTGGTTGGTGAGGTAGATGATCTGGAAGTTCTTGTAGGTATCACCCGCTGAATCGCCGCCCACGCCGAGCGTTGTGCCATCGAGGTTGATGGTGACCCCGGTAGCGACCGAAACGCTGTCCGGGTAGCTGGCGTTCGTGCCGAAAAACAGCGTGTTGGTGCCCGCGCCGCCATCGAGCGCATCGGCGCCGGTGCCGCCGGAACTCACGTCGTTGCCATTGCCGCCGTTGATCACGTCGTTGCCGCCCAGGCCAATCAGCGCATCGTTGCCATCGCCGCCGTTCAGCACGTTGGCACCGCTGTTGCCCTGCAGCGTATCGCTGTAGATCGAGCCGGTGAGGTTCTCGATAGCGACGTAAGTATCGCCAAGCGCATCGCCCGCCGAGCCGCTCCCGGCATTGAGATCGGCCGTGACGCCGGAACCGGCCCCGGTGTAATCCACCGTATCGGTGCCCGCGCCGCCGTCCATATAGTCGAAGCCGTTGCCGCCAAGGAAGGTGTCGTTGCCGGCTTCCCCATACATGGTATCGCCACCAGCGCCGCCGTCGATGGAATCGTCCCCGCTCCCGCCCCGGATCACATTGCTCCCGACGTTGCCGACAAGCACATCGTTGAAGCCCGAACCGATGAGGTTGGCGAATCCGGTAAAGGTATCGCCCAGTGCATCACCCAGTGTGCCGGTCCCGGCCGCAAGGCTGACATTGACCGCCGAAGCGGCCGAAGCATAGCTCAGTGTGTTGACCCCTGTCCCGCCATAGAGGAAATCGGCACCCGCGCCGCCATCGATCGTGTCGTCGCCGTCCTCGCCATAGAGCGTGTCCACGCCCGCGCCGCCGCTGATCGTATCCGCGCCGAAGCTGCCGTAGATGGTGTTGGCATTGCCGTCGCCGGTCAGCGTATCGGCTCCGCTGCCGCCGGTGAGGTTCTCGAACCCCGTCAGCGTATCGCCCGCCGCATCGCCGCCGCTCGCCGCGCCCGTCTGGAGATTGACGTTCACAGCGACCGTCGCGCCCAGATAGCTCAGCGTGTCGATGCCCGCGCCGCCGTCCATGGCATCGGCCCCGGCCCCGCCGCTGATCGTGTCGTTGCCCGCGCCGCCCTTGAGGTTGTTGGCCCCGGCGCTGCCGGTGATGGTATCATCGAACGCCGAACCGATGGCGTTTTCGACCGTGCCCGGCACGAAATAGTCGCCTTCGGCATCGCCGCCGGTGTTGCCCGTGCCGGAAAGGAGGTTGATCGTGATTCCAGCCGAAGCGGCGGAATAATCCACCGTGTCGGTGCCCGCGCCGCC
>CAIKKO010000051.1 GCA_903828025.1 uncultured Sphingomonadales bacterium | reverse complement strand
CATTGTTTTTAGACTAAAAATGCGGCAACGCCAAAACAGTGAGTTGCACAAAACTTACACACTCAAAATTCTACCGCATAAGTCATTTATTTTATTGACTATTTTTAACTGCGAATATTGAGTGGGAGTGAGCGGCTAGGCGCTGCTTGTCGCCGCCCTGATCAAGTCCCGCACCACGGCGTTCGGAAAGCGCCGCCGGGTGGTGACCGCCAGAAAGGTTTCGGCAATGCCCGGCAGCGCTTCGGCCTCCACCAGCGCGCCTGCGCGCAATTCATCGCGCACCACGATCGGCGGCAGCACGGCGAGCGCATGGCCTTCGCGCACCATCAGACGCATCATCGCCATGTCATCGACTTCGGCGGCGATTTGCGGGTGCAGGCCAAGCCGGTCGATCAGCGCATCGAAGCCGGTGCGCACGCTGCTGCCCGCCATCGGCAGGATCACCGGATGCGTCTGCAGCAAGGCCGCGATGGCGCGCGTTTCCCCCAAGAGAACCGGCGCGCCGATCAGGCTGACCGGTTGCTCCGAGAGCTTGTGCGCGATGAACGGGGTGAGCGCGTCGCTCGCCGGGGCCTGATTGGTGAGCACCACGTCGAGCGCCAGCGCCTGCAAGCCCAGCAGCAATTCGGCCTGGCTGCCCGAACGCAGCACCACCTCGATATCGGTGCGCGCCAGCAAGGGCCCGACAAAGCTGATCTGGAAATTGCGCGACAGCGTGGCCAGCGCGCCGATCCGCACGGCCTGCCGCGCGTTGCCGGTTTCGCGCAAGGTGCCGAGCAGTTCTTCCCCGGTCGCAAAGATCGCCTCGGCATGGTCGAGCGTGATGCGGCCCGCCTCGGTCAGGTGCAGCGTGCGGCCGCGCCGCTCGAACAGCGCGTGGCCCAGCCGGTCTTCCAGCTTGCGGATCTGCACCGAGAGCGCGGACTGCGAAACGTTCAGCCGCTCGGCCGTGCGGGTCAGGTTCCCGTCCTGCGCCACGGCCCAGAAATAGCGCAAATGGTTGTAGTTGAGTTCGGTCATATCGTTTCTTTAAAACGAACGATATGGCCTGAACAATGAATTTTTTGCGCAGTTCGGGTTCCGCTAGGAGGGCAGCGTTCGCTCGCCAACCCGTGGAGCCCAGACCATGCCGCTCGATTTTCTGCCTTATGCCCTGGCACCGCTGCCGCTGCTGCTGCCGCTGCTACTGCTGCTGGCTGCCGCAATCGGCTTCGCGCAGCCCGGCCGCAGCACGCGCGGCGCATTGCTGCTGATCGAAATCCTGGCGCTCCTGCCGATCGGGCTGGCTCTCGCGTCGATCGCCCTGCTCATCGGCTGGGGCCCGCAGACAGCGCAGCTTGGATGGTTTTCCGTGCGGCTCGATGTGGTCAGCGCGGTGATGATGACGTTGGTTGCGTTCATCGGCTGGATCGTGGTGCGCTATGCGGCGGTCTATCTCGATGGTGAGGCGCGGCAGGGCACGTTCATGGCCTGGCTGTGCGCCACGCTGGCGATGGTGCTGCTGCTGGTGAGCGCGGGCTCGCTGATCCAGCTGGTGCTCGCATGGATTGCCACCAGCCTCTCGCTGCACCGGCTGCTGCTGTTCTATCCGGAGCGGATCGCGGCGCAGCGCGCGGCGCGCAAGAAGTTCGTGACCGCGCGTGCCGGGGATGCCGCCCTGATCGGCGCGGCGCTGCTGCTCGCCCTCGCTTATGGCACGACGGATATCGCCGCTATCCTCGGCGCGGCGCGGGGCGGCACCGGCGGGGCGATGGCCCTGAGCGCCGCCGGGCTGCTCGCGCTCGCCGCGCTGCTCAAGTCCGCGCAGTTCCCGCTGCACGGCTGGCTGACCGAAGTGATGGAAGCGCCCACGCCGGTTTCCGCGCTGCTCCATGCCGGGGTGATCAACGCGGGCGGGTTCCTGCTGATCCGCTTTGCCGATGTCATGCTGCTCGCGCCGGGTGTGCTGGCGGTGCTGGTCATGATCGGCGGGTTCACCGCGCTGTTCGGCGGGCTGGTGATGCTGACTCAACCCGCCATCAAGACCTCGCTCGCGTGGTCGACGGTCGGCCAGATGGGCTTCATGATCATGCAGTGCGGGCTTGCGCTGTTCCCGCTCGCGCTGCTGCACATCGCGCTGCATTCGCTCTACAAGGCGCATGCGTTCCTTGCCTCGGGCGGCGCGGTGGAGGCTATCGCGGCGGCGCGGCGGCCGGGGCCGGTGGCGGTCCCGCGCCCCGCTGCGGTGGGCCGCGCTTTCGTGGCCGCGCTGGCGATGTTCGTGCTGATTGGCTCGGCCTTCGGCTTCCAGCACAAGTCACCCCAAGCCATTGCGCTGGGGGCGATCCTCATCTTCGGGGTGGCCTACCTGCTCGCGCAAGGCCTTGCCGATAGCGCGCCGCGCGCGCTGACCCGGCGCATGGCGGCTTACGCGCTGGCCGCCTCGATCGGCTACTTCACGCTGCATGCCCTGGCGCTCTGGCTTACGGCGGGAACCTTGCCGGCGACCCCTGCGCCCGGCCCGCTCGAATGGACGCTGATGGTGCTGGCGGTGCTGAGCTTTGGCACGGTCGCCGTGGCGCAATCCATGTTCCCGCTCTGGGCTTATCACCCGGCGGCGGCGGGCCTGCGCGTGCACCTTTCCAACGGCCTTTACGCCAATGCCCTGTTTGATCGGCTGCTTGGCGGCTGGGCCCTGCGCACGTCTGATTAAGCGAAAAGGACACCCCACCCATGCTGATGATCCCGTCCGAACCCGCCCCCATCATGGCGCAGTTGCGGGCCGCCGCCGATAGCGCCGGGCGCGCCATTCCGCCGGTCTGGCCCTTGGCCGCGACTGTCGCGGTCAATCCCTACCTCGGGCAGACCGGGCAGACCCTCGCCGAAACCGCTGCGCTGCTCGCGCGCGTGGCGGGTAGCCCGGTGACGATGCCGCGCCCATGGTACCGCGAGCGGCTGGCCAGCGGTGCCATCAGCGAGGCGGACCTCGCCGCCGCGCTGGCCGCTGCGCCGCATGCGGCCAAGCCCGCCTCGCTCGGGGCGCTGCTGGCGGTGTTGAGCCGCGATCCTGCGCCAGAGCTGCCGATCCCCACCGTGGCAGACCTGGCCGCCAAGGCTTCGGGCATCGACTGGCCCGCGATCATCGCCGAGCGGTTCGGCGCGTGGGCGGGCGGCTATTGCGATCAAGGACAGGCATTGTGGGCCGCGCCGCGCGGCAAGGGGGCCTATGCCGCCTGGGCCGCTGTCGCCACGCACGATCTGACGCCGGAAATCGCGGGGCTTTCGGGCTTTGGCGCGTTCGTGGCGGACGCGCCCGAACGTGCGGGCGAGGCGCTGGCCCGCGCGGTGCAGGCGCTCGAGCTTCCGTCCGCCGCGTTCGGGACGTACTTTCACCGCCTGCTCATCACGCTGGGCGGCTGGGCGCAAGCCGCGCGCCATGCGCTGTGGCAGGCCGAGCTGGCGGGCGGCAGCGATGCGATGCTGAGCGATTTCCTCACCATCCGCCTGCTGTGGGAGCAGGCCCTGTTCGAACACTACGCGCCGCAGATCGGCCCTGCGTGGCTGGCGGCGCTGGCCGCTTATGCGGACCCGGTGGCACCGAGCGAGGACCATATCGTCGACGCAATCCTGCAGGAGGCGTGCGAGCGCGCGGCGCAAACTGCGCTGGCCGAAACGCTTGGCGCACCGGTTTCCCGCCCTGCCGACGCGGCCCCCGTGTTGCAGGCCGCGTTCTGCATCGACGTGCGCTCCGAGGTGTTTCGCCGCGCGCTGGAAGCGCTCGATCCGCACATCCAAACTCTGGGGTTTGCTGGCTTTTTTGGCCTCACTGCCGCGCACCGGCGCTATGCCTCCGATGTCGTCGAGCACCGCCTGCCCGTGCTCCTGAATGCGGGGCTTACCACGCGTACGGGCGGGCATGACGCGGCACCTAGCCGCCACACGGCCCGCGCCATCCGCGCTTGGGGCCGTTTCAAGCTGGCGGCGGTGTCCTCGTTCGCCTTCGTCGAGGCGGCCGGCCCGATCTATATCGCCAAGCTGATAAAGGATGCGCTGGGGCTCAAGGCCGGGCAAGTGCCACGCGATCCCAAGCCCTTGGCCGATCCTGCGCCGGATCTGGCCACCCGGATCGGCATGGCCGCTTCAATCCTGCGAGCCATGTCGCTCACCCGCGATTTTGCGCCGCTGGTGCTGCTCGTCGGCCACGGGGCCAATGTGATCAACAACCCGCATGCCAGCGCCCTCCACTGCGGAGCCTGCGGCGGCTATTCGGGCGAGGTCAACGCGCGGCTGCTCGCGGGGCTGCTGAACGATGCCGAGGTGCGGGCCAGGTTGTGCGATGCGGGGATCGAGATCCCCTCGGGCACGCTGTTTGTCGCGGCACTCCATGACACGACGACCGATGGCGTGACACTCTATACCGAGGATCAGCCTTCGCCCGCCCACGCGAGCGCCATCGCGCAGGCTGAGGCTTGGCTGGCGCAGGCGGGCATGCTGGCGCGCAGCGAGCGTGCTTTGCGCCTGGCGCGGGCGACCGGTGAGAGCAACGTGATCAAGCGCAGCCGGGACTGGTCCGAAACCCGCCCGGAATGGGCGCTGGCGGGATGCAACGCCTTCATCGCTGCGCCGCGCCGCCGCACATCAGGGCGCAACCTTGAGGGCCGGGCGTTTCTCCACGACTATGTCTGGCAGGAGGATCAGGGCTTCGGCGTGCTCGAACTGATCCTGACCGCGCCGGTCGTGGTCGCGAGCTGGATCAGCCTGCAGTATTATGGATCGAGCGTGGCGCCGGACGTGTTCGGCGGCGGCAACAAGCTGCTGCACAATGTGATTGGCGGGTTCGGTGTGGTCGAGGGCAATGGCGGCACCTTGCGCGCGGGTCTGCCGTGGCAATCGGTGCATGATGGCCGGGGGCTCGTGCACGAACCGCTGCGGCTGACGGTGTGCATCGAAGCCCCGTGTGAGGCGATGAGCGCGGTGCTCGAAAAGCACCCGGGCGTGCGGGCGCTGTTCGACAACCGCTGGCTGCACCTCTTCGCGCTCGACGACGCGGGGCGGATGGCATGGCGCTATCGCGGCGATCTGCAATGGGAAGCGGCTGCGTAGATTCAGGCAGCCCCGAGCCGGTCGAACCCGCTTGGCGTGGTGTCCGCGCCGAAGCGATAGGCCGAGGCGGTGATGCCGCCGCGCAAGTCGTTTTCGGAATAGATGCAGGTGGCCGGATCATCGCCCGCCGCGCCGGCCGCGACCATCAGCGGGATAAGGTGATCCTCGCGCGGGTGGGCGATGCGGGCGGCAGGGGCCTGTTCCCAGCGCTGGAGGGCAGCAGCACGGGCCTCTGGCGGCAGATCGAGCAGGGCATGGCGCAGCCAGCCATCGAACTGGCGCGAAGGCTCGGCGGCGCGCGCATCGAACATCCGCAAGTTGTGGTAGGACAGCCCCGACCCAAGGATAACCACGCCCTCATCCCGCAGCGGAGCGAGCGCCCGGCCCAGCGCGAGGTGCGCCGCCGGATCGT
>CAIKKO010000050.1 GCA_903828025.1 uncultured Sphingomonadales bacterium | reverse complement strand
GTCGCGATCGAGACGATCAACGGCATCAAGCGCGTCAAGGCCGTGGGCGACGATGCCAAGATGATGATGGGCAAGACGCCGGACAACATCGAAGCCATCCGCCCGCTGCGCGACGGCGTGATCGCCGACATCGAAGTCGCCGAGGAAATGATCAAGCACTTCATCCGCAAGGTAAACGGCTCGAAAAGCCTGCTGCGCTATCCCGAAATCGTGATCTGCGTGCCCTCGGGCTCCACTTCGGTCGAGCGGCGCGCGATCCGCGATGCCGCGAGCAATGCGGGCGCGAGCCAGGTGTTCCTGATTCTCGAGCCGATGGCCGCTGCCATCGGTGCCGATATGCCCGTGACCGAGCCGGTCGGCTCGATGGTTGTCGATATCGGCGGCGGCACCACCGAAGTCGCGGTGCTGTCGCTGCGCGGGCTGGCCTACACCACTTCGGTGCGTGTCGGCGGGGACAAGATGGACGAGGCCATCGTTTCCTACGTGCGCCGCCACCACAACCTGCTGATCGGCGAATCGACCGCCGAGCGCATCAAGAAGGACTTCGGCATCGCCATCGTGCCCGCCGACGGCGTGGGCGAGACGATCCACATCAAGGGCCGCGATCTGGTCAACGGTGTGCCCAAGGAAATCACCATCACGCAGGCCAATGTCGCCGAAGCGCTGTCCGAACCCATCGGCGCGATTGTCGAAGGCGTGCGCATCGCGCTTGAAAACACCGCGCCCGAACTCGCGGCCGATATTGTCGACCAGGGCATCGTGCTGACCGGTGGCGGCGCGCTGATCCGCGGGCTCGACGAGCATCTGCGCGACGAGACCGGCCTGCCCGTCAGCGTGGCGGAAGATCCGCTGTCGTGCGTGGCGCTTGGCACGGGCCGGGCAATGGAAGATCCGATCTACCGCGGCGTGCTGATGACGGCGTAACGCCGCAGCGCGTGCCGCGCCAAAGAATACAACAGCGGATCACATAAGGAAGGGTAGCATGGCGCGGTCTGTGGACCGGCGCCCGGGCTTTTCGCGCAGGGCGCAATACGGGATCTTCACCGGCTACGTCATTGCCGTGGCCGGCGTGGTCGCGGGTGCGGTTCTGCTGCTCGTCTCGCTCGTCAACCCGGCCTTGTTCAGCACGCTGCGCGGCACCGCCAGCGAACTGGCGCGCCCCGCCGGCGAGGCGGGCGCGGAAACCCGCGCTGCGGGCCAGAGCCTGTTCGCCGCCATCGGGGCCTACTTCAACGCGGGCCGCCAGAATGCCGCGCTCAGCCGCGAAGTCGCTGCCGCGCGGGCCAATGCGGTCACCATGCAGGCGCTGGCGAACGAGAACCGCCGCCTCAAGGCGCTGCTCGGGATCGTCGATCCGCAAGTCCGTCCGGTGGCAGCGGCGCGCCTGATCGGCTCGACCGCCGCGAGCACGCGGCGCTATGCGGTGCTGTCGGCCGGTTCGGTGCAAGGGGTGCGGCCGGGTCAGCCGGTCCGCTCCGCTGCCGGGCTGATCGGCCGGGTGGTCGAGGCGGGCCCCAACACCGCGCGCGTGCTGCTGGTCACCGATCCCGAAAACGTCGTGCCCGTGCGCCGCGCGCGCGATGGGCTGCCCGCGTTCATCGAGGGAAAATCGAACGGCCGCATCGCCATCCGCCTGATCAACATGGGGACCAACCCGCTCCGGACCGGCGACGTGTTCGTCACCTCGGGTTCGGGCGGGCTCTATCCGCCGGGCATTCCGGTCGCGGTGGTGACCGAGGTGCTGCATGATGGCGGGCTCGGCCATCTCGCCAGCGATCCCGCCGACGCCGATTTCGTGGTGGTGCTGCCCGTGTTCCAGCCTGCCGCAGTTTCGGCGCTGAGCGCGAGCCAGCAGGCCGCAGGCCCCGCGCCCGACGCGAGCGCTGAGGGAGGGGGCAACTGATGCCGCTGCCCCGGCTGTCCGATCTGCCGCGCATTCCCGTCCGGCCCGAGGATCTGGTGCCCAACCGCATCAACCGCGCGCCTTCGCCCTGGGTCGCGGGCGGCCTGCCGTGGGTCATGGTCATGTTCGCCTCGATGGCGGCCTTTTCCCCGGTCGTCGCCTCGGCCCCGGTGGTGCCGCCGCTGGCGTTCATGGTGTTTCTGGCGTGGCGCATGCTGCGCCCGAGCCTGCTGCCGGTCTGGGCGGGACTGCCGCTGGGCGCGTTCGACGATCTGTTCAGCGGGCAGCCGCTGGGCAGCGCAATCCTGCTGTGGTCGGCCGCGATGCTCGCGATGGAATGGATCGACAACCGTTTCCTGTGGCGCAGCTTCCTGCAGGATTGGGTGGCCGCCAGCCTGCTGCTCACCGCCTATCTCGCGCTCGGCGCCGCCTTTGCCGGGCTGGCGGCGGGCTATTTCCTGCCGATGGTGATCGGCCCGCAAGTGCTGGTGACCGTGGCGCTCTATCCGCTCGTGACGCAGCTCGTCGCGCTGTTCGACCGCATCCGCCTGCTGCCGGTGCGGAAGGTTTAGCACCGTGCGCAAGGTCACCGGCAAAATGACCAACGCGCTGCCGATGACCTCGGGGCTGCTCACCAACACGTTCGAGCGCCGCGCGTTCATGCTGGGTATGGGGCAAGCCGGGGTCGGGCTGCTGCTCGCCACGCGGCTCGGCTATCTCGCGGTGGCGGAGAACGCCAAGTACCGCGCGGCGTCCGAAAGCAACCGCGTCAACCTCACGCTGATCCCGCCCCGGCGCGGCTGGGTGATTGATCGCACCGGCGCGCCGCTGGCGGCCAACCGCGCCGATTTCCGCGTTGATCTGGTGCCCGACCGGTTGGTCGATACCGATGCCACGCTCGCGACGCTGGCGCAGCTGCTGGGCCTCACCGCCGACCGGATCGGCGATATCCGCGACAAGCTGGGCAAGGCGCGCGGGTTCCAGCCGGTCGAGGTCGCCTCCAATCTCGATTGGGAAAAGTTCGCGGCGGTCAGCGTGCATCTGCCCGAACTGCCCGGCGTGATCCCGCAGCGCGGCTTTTCGCGGTACTACCCCACCGGTGCCGCCGTGGGCCATCTCGTCGGCTATGTCGGCCCCGCCTCGGCCGACGATTATGAGCGCGAGCACAACCCCTTGCTCATCACACCCGGCTTCAAGATCGGCAAGGATGGCCTTGAAAAGGCGTTCGAAGCTCGCCTGCGCGGCGTGCCCGGCGCACGGCGGGTCGAAGCGACCGCGAGCGGGCGGGTGGTGCGCGATCTCGGCACGCGCGAGGACGTGCCGGGAAAGCCGATCCAGCTCACCATCGATGCCGCTTTGCAGGACTATGCCGCGCGGCGCATCGGCCTCGAATCCGGCTCGGTGGTGGTGATGGACTG
>CAIKKO010000049.1 GCA_903828025.1 uncultured Sphingomonadales bacterium | reverse complement strand
GGCTGGGCTGACCGGCTGGGCTGAGCCTCAGCCGCCGAAAATGCGAAACCCCGTCATCACCGCCCAGGTCACCGCTGCAACGCCCGCAAGGCCGCCCAGCGCCAGCACGGGCGACCAGTGCACGTCGCGCGCTGCATCGCCCGCGCCGCGCGCGCGCTTGCCGGTGATCATCGGGCCGATCAGATCGTGCCCGTTGAGCGTCTGATAGTACCCGATCGCCAGCACATGCAGCCCGATCACCGCCAGCGCGCCCTTGAACACCCGCTCGTGCCATTCGGCGGCCAAGCGGCCCTGATCGAAGCTCACCCAATCGGCGAGCGGGCCGGATTCGATCCCGTCGATATCGACGGCATAGAGCCCGGCGATGGTTGTCAGCAGCAGCACCATGAGCAGCGCCGCCACACTCCAGCCGCCGAGCGGATTGTGTCCGTCAGACGGCGCATCATCGGTGCTAGCGAGATAAGCGCGGATCGCCGCCGGACCCTTGAGGAACTGCGCAAACCGCGCGGTGCGCGAACCCGCAAAGCCCCAGAACACCCGGAACAGCAGCAGCGCCAGAATGGCATAACCCGCCTGCCGATGGCGATCCATAGCGTGGTGCTCGCCGGTCCACCACGCGAGGGCGAACAGCGTGATCAGGCTCCAGTGGAACACCCGCACAAACGGGTCCCACACGCGGACGGTCTTGGCTTGGCTGGTGGTCATCGCGGGATTGGCCCTCCGGTCACTTGTCCTCGCGGAACTGGCGGTGGCATTCGGCGCAAGTGCCGCCCACGGCCTTGAACTGCGCGAGCACGGCCGGAGTATTGCCCGAACCTGCGACAGCGGCAAGTTTGTCCGCCTCGGCCACCAGCTTGGCCGCCGCCGCATCGAAAGCGGGGCGCTGCGTCCAGACAGCGGGCAGCGCATCGGTCTTCACCCCCGCGCCGGGCCCGGTCCCCGCCGGGAACAAGGCCTTCTGCAGCCGCGAGGTCGCCGCGATGGTGCGCGCGGCGGTGAGCATCTTTTCCGTGTCGGCCCCGCCCGCCAGCTCTTCCTTGAGCACTTTCATCGCGCCGCCCATTTTCTTGAAATTGGCCTGACGCGTGGCAATCGTATCGGCAGGCGAAGCGGCGCTGGCAGCGATGCCGCCCCCGACAAGCGCGGCGAGCGCGGCAGCTAGGATCAGCGGTTTGCGGGTCATCATGGGTTCTGGTCCTTTGTCAGTGGGATAACGCCAACCCGAGCGGCGGCTGGGCGGGAAATGCATCGCGGAATGCGGCCTGTACCGGCGCCAGCCCGTCGCTCAAAACCTGCAGCGCTGTCTTGCCTTTGGCATCGGCCAGATCGGTGCGCGCGCCGTGCAGCGCAAGCAGGCGGAGCATCGCGGGCAAATCCGGGAAATAGGCCCCGCCCGCGAGCCTATGCAGCGCGGTGTTCTTCGCCGCGTCGGCCACATTCGCATCGGGTACGAGATCGAGCGCAAGGCCGAGCGCCGCCGCGCTGCGCCCCCCGGCGGCGGCGAGCACCAAATTGACCCCCGCGCCATCGACAAAATGCGGGTCCGCCCCCGCCGCGATCAGCCGCTGCATCGCATCGGCCTGCCCGGCCTTGGCGGCCACGAGCAGCGGCGGGGTCGGCTGCACCGGCGGCGGTGGCACTCCGAAATTGGCCTCGGTCACCCAAGTGATCCGCGAGGGGCCCGTGAGTGCATTCGGGTCCGCACCTTTGGCGAGCAGCGCCGCGATCAGCCCGGCCTGCCCCGCTGCCGCCGCGACATGCAGCGGGCGGCGGCCTTCGCGGTCCAGGTCGGCGAGGTCTGCGCCCAGCCCCACGAGCTGCTCCGCCGCGCCCCAGTTCTTCTGATACAGCGCCATCTGCAGCGCGCTGGTGTTTTCCGGGCCCCGGTGATGCACGTCCGCGCCCGCCGCGATCAGCGCGGAGACCACATTCGCCTTGCCGCTCGCCAGCGCGAAAAACAGCGGCGTAAAGCCGCTGGCTGTCACGCGGTTGACCTGAGCGCCCGCCACCAGCAGCGCCGAAACCGCCTCCAGCCGACCCGCCGAAGTCGCCCACATCAGCGGCGTCTGCCCGCGCGCATCGGCGGCCTCAACCGTCGCGCCGCGCGCCAATAGCGCCTGCACCGCCGCCGCATCGGAAAACCGCGCGCACATCGCCAGCGGCGTCACCCCGTCCGCTCCGGCCTTGCGCGCATTCGCCCCCGCCGCGAGCAGCGCCTGCACAATCGCGCTGTTGCCGCGCTCGCAGGCCAGCAGCAGCGGGGTCAGGCCCAATGCATCGGCTCGGTCCACCTTGGCCCCCGCCTTGAGCAGCGCGGCGACCAGCGCCGGATCCTGCACGTCCACCGCGCGCGCGAGCGGGCTTTCGCCATAGTCCAGCGCAGCATTGGCATCTGCGCCCGCCGCCAGCGCCGCTTGCAGCCCATCCGCATCATCCGCCGCAATCGCGCTCGCCAGCGCCGACTCCTGCGCCAATGCCGGGCCCGGCAACGCCAGCGCCAAGGTCAGCAGCCATTTACGCATCGGCCAGCCCTGCCAGCGGCCCGGTGCTATCGCCAAAGCTTTTGGCCGGTACGCCAAGCAGGTTCAGCCCCGCGAGCAGCAGGTTCGACATCGCAGTGCCCTTGTCGAACGCCAGATGCCGCCCGCCTTTCACAAGGCCCCCCGCCACGATCACCGGCAAGTCGAGAAAATCGTGCTCGTTCGAATCGCCGAAGGCCGATCCCCGGATTACCAAGGTGCTGTCGAGCAGCGACCCGGCCCCGTCGCGCGTCTCTTGCAGTCGCTTCAGCGCGTAGGCGAAAAATTCCATGTGATAGCGGTTGATCTTCGCCAGCAGCGCGATCTTGTCCGGGTTATGGCCGTGATGGCTCAGCATATGGTGCGAATCCGGCACGCCGATTTCGGGATAGGTACGGTTTGAAATCTCGCGGCCCGACATGAACGTGGCGACCCGCGTCAGATCGGCTTGCATGGCCAGCACCTCCAGGTCGATCATCAGCCGCACATGTTCGGCAAAATCACCCGGAATGCCTGCCGGTTGCACCAGCCCCCCGGCATCGGCGACCGGCCCCGCCGCCGCGCGCTGGATGCGCTTTTCGATGGCGCGGGTCGCATCGAGGTACTCGTCCAGCTTGCGCCGGTCCTCCATGCCGAGCGCGCCCGCAAGCCGCGCCGCATCCTCGCGCACGAAATCGAGGATCGAACTTTGCCGCCGCGCCTGTGCCAGCCGGCTGGTCGCATCGAGCGCCTCGCCGTCGCCGAACAGCCGCTCGAACACGTCGCGCGGATTGGCGGTGACGGGCAGCGGCACGGTCGGTGTCAGCCACGAGATGCCGTTGGTGTAGGCGCAGGAATAATTGATATCGCAGCTGCCGAGCAGGCTGGCCTGATCAATGCCCAGCTCCAGCGAGGGGATCTGCGTCGCATCACCCAGATGCGCGGCAAACACCTGATCCATCGAGACGCCGCAGTGGATATCCGGCCCTTCGGTCTGCCGCGCATGCGCGCCGGTCAGGAACGCAGGGCACGAGCGGCCATGGCCTGCGGGCCGGTCGCCCATCGCGGCGGCCTGCGGATGGCCGAGCCCGCTGACCACGACGATGCGCTCGCGGAACGGGGCCAGCGGCGCAAGCGTCGGCGAAAGCGCGAAATCGGCCCCCGTGGCGGCAGGCCGGTACTCACCCATGGCCATGCCATTGGGGGTATAGAACACCGAAAGCCGCTTGGGCCGCGCCGCAATGTCCGCCGCGCGCGCCGAAGGCATCATCGCTTCCAGAAACGGCAGCGCCATGGTCGTGCCAAGCCCGCGCAGCACGGTGCGGCGGCTGAGCGGAGGGCGTCTCACGATCATCGGCGTGCTCCTGCTTGCGCCACGGTCATGGCTGTCGGAATCCGGCGCAGCGTGAACCCCGGGCTGGTCACGATGCCCCGGATGATCGTCTGCACGCGGTAGCCATCCGCTGCCGCTTGCCGCGCAATCGCGCGCACTGCCGGCATATCCGGCGGCGAGAGCCCCCGCGCCAGCGCATAAGTCATCAGCCGCTCGGTAAAGGCGCGGGCAAATTCATCGCGCCGATCGAGCAGTATCTGCTGCAGCCCGGCAAACCCGCTAAACTGCGTGCCATCGGGCAGCACCGCGCCCGCGTCGATCACTTGCCCCGCATCCATCTTGCGCCAGCTGCCCACTGCATCGAAGTTCTCGAGCGCAAAGCCCAGCGGGTCCATCCGCACGTGGCACGAAGCGCAAGCCGGATTGGCGCGGTGCAGTTCCAGCTGCTCGCGCGCGGTGAGCTGGCGGCCGTCGTGCTCGGTCTTGAGTGCGGGCACATCGGCGGGCGGCGGCGGCGGGGGCGAGGCGAGCAGGTTTTCCATCACCCACTTGCCGCGCTTCACCACCGACGTGCGGTTGCCATAGGACGTCACCGTGAGGATGCTCGCCTGCCCCAGCAGCCCGCCGCGCGGCGTGCCGGGCTGCAGCATCACCTTGCGAAACGCTGGACCACGCACGCCCGGAATGCCATAATGCTGCGCCAGCCGTTCATTGAGGAAGGTGTAATCCGCGCGCAGGAACTCGGTGACGGGCCGGTTGGCGCGCAACACATGGGTGAAGAACATCTGCGTCTCGGTCGCCATCGCGGCGCGCAGCGGCACATCGAACTGCGGAAACGCAGTGATATCGGGCCGCTGCTGATCCAGATTGCGCAAATAGAGCCACTGGCCCGCAAAATTCGCGGTCAGCGCTTCGGCCTTCGGGTCCGCCAGCATTCGCGCAATCTCGCCATCGAGCACCGAGCCCCGGTGCAGCTTGCCTTGCTCGGCGAGCGACAGCAGCCGCTCATCCGGGATCGAACTCCACAGGAATAGCGCCAGCCGCGTCGCCAGATCGAGATCGGACACCGGATAGGCCGGCCCCGCGAGCCCTGCAGGCGGCGGCGCTTCCACCACGAACAGGAAGCGCGGTGAGACCAGAATCGCCTCGACCGCCGCTTCCACGCCGGCTTCAAAGCCCGCCGCCGCGCGTTCCCCGGCATAGACACGCATCAGCGGTGCCAGATCCTCGGCGCTCACCGGGCGCCGCCACGCCCGCCGCGCCAGCGCGGCAACGATCCGCCGCGCGCAAGGCTCCTCCTCCGCCGCCCGCTTCGGCATGCACTGGAACACCGCGCGACGGCTGGGCGTATCGGCGATGCCCTTGGCCCCGAATGGCCCGGCCACATCGAGCTGCAGCACATCGCGCGGGAAATTGCGCTGCGAATAGCGCGGGTGCAGGCGGAACGAGGGCACCTGCAAAGTGCTCGCCCGCTTGCCGTCCACCCACACATCCATCGGCAGCATGACGGGCTTGTCGAGCGGCAGCGGCACATAGTCGGTGGTGTTGCGCAAGGTCTGCACGGTTTCGTCCGGCCATGTCTGGCGGCGGAAGGAAACGCCGATCCGGTGCGGCCCCGCCTGCAGCGGGACGCGCACGCTGAAGCGGTCTTCGGGCAGCCGGTCGCTCTCGTTGTTGGTGTTCGCGTTGAGCCAGACCGCGACGTCATAGGCCCCGTCATAGCGCGCGAAATAGCGCGCCGCCGCGCCGCCGCGCGAACCCAGCGGCAGATCGGCCGAAGCGCGCTCGTTGAACGCGGGAATGCCCGAATTCATCAGCGAGCCGTCTTTCGCCACTTGCCACGTCGTCACGAAATCGCGGCGCGGAGTGAGGCCTGTCGCCTGCCGCGCGACCTTGCCAGCCACTGCAACATACCGCTCCATCAGCGTGGGCGAAACGCTCAGCACATCGGCGATGTTGTCGAAGCCGAAGCCGGAGTTGTCCGGCGGCAAAGCGGCGGAAACATTGGCCTCGATCCCCAGCAGATCGCGCACGGCATTGGCATATTCGGTGCGGTTGAGCCGCCGCACCGTGGCCCGGCCCGGATCGGGATGCGCTGCGACATAGTGCGCGCGTCCATCGTCCAGCCACTGCACAAAGTCCGCGCGGAGTGCCGGATCGGGCTGCTTTTTCGAATGCGGCGGCATTTCCCCCGCCGCCACCCGGCGCAGGATCTTCTCCCACGCCTCGGCATTGCGGCCGCTGGCAATGTCGGATGCCTTGAGATCGGCAACCGACAGCCCGGCAATCTTGTCGTCATCGTTGTGGCAGCGCGAGCAATAGTCATCGAGCATGGGTTCGATCAGCGACGCGCGCTGTTCAGACAGAACCGATGCGCCAACGCCCCCGTCCTGCACCGCCGCGAGCAGGCACGTGCCCGAGACAAGCGCGCTCAGCGCCAGCACGCTGCGCCCGAAGGGAACCTGCCACACCCGTTCTGCCAAACGCTCGACCCCCAAACCGCTCGGCCCCCAAAACCACTCGACCCCTTGCCCCGGCCACGCGGAGAAAGCCCGTCCTGCCAGCCAGATAGCCGCCAAGACCCCTTGCCTATCGGCCCCCCGCCGCAGCGTCCATTGCCTTAAACCGGACACGCAATGTGCAAAATCCGCGCACCCTGCGCAGCCAATTGGCGCGCACCGCCGTCCTGCGCCTGCTTGCAGCGGTGATTAAGTGCCTGCTTGGTTAGTTTCAGGTAATCTTTGCCTGCTATGACCCAAGGCAACATGGACGGACAGCACTCCCTTTTCGCAAGATCGCGCGGCATGGCCCGGGGCGGCTTCGCGCCGCGCCGCGTTGCTGTGATCCTGCCTGCTGCGGCGCTCGCGCTGCTCCTGTCCGGCTGCGATGCCCAGCGCGTCAACGAACTCGAAGCGCGCGTAACCCAGGTCGAGGCCAAGGCCGAGGCCGCCGACAAGCGCGCCAAAGCCGCCGAATCGCTCGCGGTCCAGTCCCAGCCGCCAGCGATCTCGCAGCCCGAACCCGTCCCGCAGAACGACCTCAACCCGGCCGGCGACGATGCCGATGCCCCGGCGGATGACAGCGTCAGCAACGATGCGCCGCCTCCGCCCATGGCAGACAACGGCAAGGGTTAAGCGAACGCGGCACCCTTGCGCCGCTGCCGCCGCGCTTTATCAGGGACGCCCAGCAATCCCCCGGCGGAGCGTTCCATGTCAGAGTCCCAGTCAGCGACTATTTTCGTCCTCAACGGACCCAACCTCAATCTGCTCGGCACGCGCGAACCCGAAATCTATGGCTCCGCCACGCTGGATGACATCGCCGGCATGTTGGAAGACCGCGCCCGCGAACTCGGGCTCGAAGTCGATGTGCGCCAGTCCAACCACGAGGGCCACCTCGTCGACTGGCTGCACGAAGCGCAGGCCGTGGGGGCCAAGGCCGTGCTGCTCAATGCCGGGGCCTTCACCCACACCAGCATTGCGCTTCATGATGCGATCAAGGCCATCCGCACGCCGGTGATCGAAGTGCACCTTTCCAATCCGCACGCGCGTGAGGCCTTCCGCCACACATCCTATGTCGGCATGGCGGCCAAGGCGACGATCGCCGGGTTCGGCGCGCAGAGCTATGTGCTGGCGCTTGATGGTGCGAGCAGGCTCTAACCCCGCTTTTCCACGTCGCCTGCGCTGCGCCTCTTGCCAGTCGGGCACGCGGCGGGCATGGGATTCCTTTCAGGAATTAGACCCGCAAGGATAGATCATGGGGCATGACCACGGCGACGACAGCGCCGACATCGCCGTCACGGCAATGACGATCGACCGCTCTCTGGTGCGCGAACTCGCCGAGCTGCTGGCTGAGACCGGGCTTACCGAGATCGAGGTGGAGGACGGCAAGCGCAAGATCCGCGTGGCCCGCAAGGTGAGCGCCGCTCCGGTGGCCCAGGCGTATGCACCGCCGCCTCCGGTCGCCGCCGCGCCCGCACCTGCCGCCGCTCCCGCGGCGCCTGCTGCTGAGACCCACGCCAACGCGGTGCGATCGCCGATGGTCGGCACCGCCTATCTCCTGCCCGAACCGGGTGCCGCGCCGTTCATCGCGGTGGGCCAGACGGTCAAG
>CAIKKO010000048.1 GCA_903828025.1 uncultured Sphingomonadales bacterium | reverse complement strand
TTCTTGACGCCCTGCATCAGCCCGATGTTGCCTTCGGAGATCAGCTCGCTGACCGGCAGGCCATAGCCCCGGTAGCCCATCGCGATCTTCGCGACGAGGCGCAGGTGGCTCGTGACCAGCTGGGCGGCGGCTTCGGGATCGGCATGTTCCTGAAAGCGCTTGGCGAGCATGTATTCCTGCTCGGCGGTCAGCACCGGAAACTTGCGGATCTCGGAGAGATAGCGGTTGAGCCCGGCTTCACCGCCAAGCACGGGGACGAGCGCGGTTGATTTCTTTGCAGTCACCAGAACACATCCTTTCGTCGCGTCGGCTCTGACCCATGAACGTCTTTACCCGAAGTCAGGGTCCAGAACCACACAGCAAATCTATTCGTTCCCGAAGCGCGGAACGATACAGCGCGTTTTCCGGGCGGAACGCCAGCCGTCTTGATGGGCACACTAGCGCGCAATTCAAGCATCGCGCCCGCCCAATTCGACAACCAGCTGCTTGAGATCGACGGGCGTCTTGCTGACGAAGCGCACCATCTCGCCCGTATCCGGGTGCACGAAGCCGAGCTCCGCCGCGTGGAGGGCCTGACGGCGGAACTGGAGCCGGGCCAGCACCGGTTTGATCTGGGAGGGAGCGCGTCCATAGACAGGATCCCCCAATAGCGCATGACCGATTGATGCAAGGTGAACGCGCACCTGGTGGGTGCGCCCGGTTTCGAGCCGGCACTCGATCAAGGCCGCGCCGTTCAGCACTTGCAACGTGCGATAATGCGTCACCGCGTGCTTGCCGCGTTCCTCGTCAACCAGCGCCATCTTCTTGCGGTCATGCCCGCTGCGCCCGATCGCGCCGCGCACCGTGCCGCTGGCCGGAACAGGCACCCCCGCCGTCACCGCATGATAAGCGCGGTGGATCGAATGGTCGGCAAACTGGCGCGCCAGCCCCTCGTGCGCCGCATCGGTCTTGGCGACGACCAGCAGCCCCGAAGTATCCTTGTCGATCCGGTGGACGATCCCGGGGCGCACCACCCCGCCAATGCCCGAAAGCTGGCCCCGGCAATGGTGCAGCAGCGCATTGACCAGCGTGCCATCGAGATTGCCCGCTGCCGGATGCACCACCAGCCCCGCTGGCTTGTCGATCACGATCAGATGCGCGTCCTCAAAGACCACGCTGAGCGGAATATCCTGCGCCTCCGCCGTCGAAGGCGTGGCCTTGGGCACCCGGATCACAAACGCCGTGCCCGCCGCCGGTTTGGCCGAAGCCTGCACGGCCACTTTGCCGCCCAGTTCGACCCGGCCTTCATCCATGAGCGCCTTGACCCGCTCGCGCGAAAGGCCCGAGGCATCCGCCAGCGCCCGGTCGAGCCGCAGCCCGCCGGTTGCAATCGTCCCTTCGATCACGTGTTCGCCAAGCCCCATGGCGAGGATATGGGAACGCCGCGCCATAGCGGCAAGAGCAGGCCCCGATCCGGGCGCGGGCCCGCTCCGGCTGCTTCCGGATTGGCGCAGTCTCGCCAGCGCGAAGCGCTTGCTGCACACCAGCGCGGCGTGTACCGCTGGCACCAGTGGCAATCTGGCGCAGGCACGACGATGGCATCTGGTGGTTCTTGGCAGGCGCGGGGCCTGCTTGCGGGCGGCGCGCTTATCGCGGTTGCGAATCCCTCGCTGGCCCTCGCTGGAAACACGAGCCTTGCAGGCAAGCTCGTCAGCGAAACGTTCGCCGGCACGTCAGTCACCGGCGCGGCCAGTACCGTGCCGCCGGGCCCGATCACCGGCACCGCCGGCGCGTCGACGGTTTCTGTCCGCTACGATGCGGCGCTTAATGCCTATACGGTCACCAATGCCGCGCGCTCGCGCAGCCAGACCTTCAGCATGGCCGATGCTGTCACCTCTGCCGACCCCAAGCTTGTCACCTTCCGGAAGACCGGCATCGGGCAGGTCGATAACCTCACGCTCACGAAGGCAACCGCGTTCGGCAAGGGCGGCTACGAATGGGTGCAGGGCGGCTGGTGGCAGCGCAGCAAGGCCACCACGCTCACCACGTCGGACGTCGTCGCCTTCGGCATTCCCACGCTCGATGCCGCAGTCCCGCGCAGCGGCAACGGCACTTATGCGCTCTCGATCTACGGGATCGGCGCTTGGCAACGCGCGCAGACCTTTGGCAGCGGATCCGGCACGATGTCGGCCGACTTCGCGAAGGGCAGCCTCACTGGCAATGGCGATATCTTTCAGTTCAACACCGCCACGAAATCGCTTTCCTCGCACGATATCTGGAGCTTCACCGCGCGGCTGTCCTCGTCGGCCAACACGGTCAGCGGCACGTTCGGCTTCGATGGCGTCTCGGGCAGCCTCAAGGGCCGGTTCTACGGGCCCACAGGGCAGGAATTCGGCGCAACCGTCTTTGGGCGCGGGCAGAACTTTGCCGGGACGGGCGCGTTCACCGGCGTGCTGCTCGGCAGCCAGACCGGCTACAGCAACCCGGCCAGCAGCCTGATCGACCTCAAGGGCGATCAGACCTTCGGCCCCAACCTCCCCACCTTCTGGGGTGTCACCTTCAATTCCGACGGCACCTACAAGGACCGTTTCTTCAACGGCTCCCCGGTCTCGATCCTCTATTCCGCGAAAGATGGCAGCTTTGCCGTGCGCAGCGTTTTCAACAACGAGATGCTGGGGTCATCGGCAGACCCGGTGTCGGCCAAGCTCACCGATGCGCAGTTCCTCGGCTATGCACGCAGCTCCGCGCTATCTGGCGGCACGCTGCGCTCCGAGCTGCAGCTCTACCGGCGCGGGGCGGACAATCCCGAGGTCCAGTTCACCTACCTCAGCTTTGCCCACGCCTCCTATGTGTTCACCGCGGCCGACAAATCGCGCTCCACAGGTGATCGCTGGGTCGCCTTCGGCCTTCCCACCTTCACCGACCGCATGCCGGTCAAAGGCAAGGGCACCTACACCGGGGTGATCTATGGCACGGCGCTGCGCGACGGGACCGGGCAGAGCTACCGGATCGAGGGCAAGTCCAGCTTCCTCGCCGATTTCCTCGCCCAGACGGTGTCCGCGAAGATGATGCCCACGCTCGTCGATGCCAATGGCACGCGCACCGCGCTCGGCACGCTGACCGGCGGCGGCGCGATCCAGTCTTATGTCTACCCGGGGCAGGAGAGCAAGTTTGCCAGCGGTTTCTCGGCGGTCCTGCAAGGCGACGGGTTCGGGCAGGCCGGTATCGACGCGCTGTTCTATGGCCCCAAGGCAACCGAGATCGGCGGGACTTTCGGATTCGATTTCGCATTGCCGAACGGTAGCTGGGGCGGCAAGGCGCAAGGGGTGGTTGCAGCCAGGCGTTAAGCCTTTGCGCCGCGCTTCGCTCCCGCTCGTCGCGGCGCTGGTCCTCGCCCTGTCAGGGGCGGCGGCAGCGCAGACTCCGCCCGCCACCGATGGTGCGGAAAGCGTGACACTGGATGCCCCCGCGCTGTTCCATTTCGCCGAGGCATCCGCGGCAGACGGCGATTTCGCCGCGACCGAGGCAGCCTATCGCGCGCTGACAGAAGATCCCAACCCCGAATATCGCACCGAGGCGCGCTTTCGCCTCGCCCGCCTGCTGGCTGACCAGCTCGCCCGGCCCGAAGAGGCTGCCTTCCAGCTCCGCCGCATCCTTGCCGAAAAGCCCGGCGCCAGCGCGGTGCGCCTCGCACTCGCCCGGATCGAGACACAGCTCGGGCACCGCGGTGCCGCCGCGCGCGAACTGCGCGCCGCCGAAGCGGCCGGGCTTCCGCCCGATGTGGAACGAATGGTGCGCTTCTTCAGCTACGCGCTGCTCGCGGCGAAGCCGGTGGGTGGCAGCCTCGAACTCGCCGCATCGGCCGATAGCAACATCAACCGCGCCACCCGCTCCGATACGCTCGGCACCGTGCTGGGCGATTTCGTGCTGGGCAGCGATGCGCGCGCGCGTTCCGGCTGGGGGTTTTCCGCACAGGCGCAGGGCTTTGTCCGCACCGGGATCGACCGCAATGCCACGCTCCTCGCCGAAGCCTCGCTGGCAGCGGAGCTCCACCCGCACGCCGGCCAGTTCGAGGATGTCGTTCTCGCGCTGCGGCTCGGCCCCGAATATGCCTCGGGGGCAGACCGCATCACGCTCTCCGCTGGTCCGGTTTGGCGCTGGTTTGGCCGCATGCCCTACAGCCGGGCGCTGTCCATCTCGGCCATCTGGCAGCACCCGCTGGGCAAGCGGGCGCAGCTGCGCGCCAATCTCGGCGTCCTGCTGATCGACAACTTGCGCAATGATCTGCAGGACGGCGCGACCGTCTCGCTCGGGGTTTCGCTCGACCGGCAGCTGGGCGCGAAGGGTGGCGCGGGTCTGCAGCTCACTGCGATCCGCACCGATGCCGACGATCGCGGCTATGGCGACAACACCGTAAGCACCGCCGCCTATGCCTTCCGCGCATTCGGCAGGCTCACCGGAGTTGTCACGCTTGGCTACAGCCACCTCGAGGGCGATGCGCGCCTGGTGCTCTACCCGCGCCGCCGCGTCGATGATCGGACCTCGCTCGTTGCCAGTCTCACTTGGCGGCGCAGTACGCTGGCACGGTTTGCGCCGTTCATCCGCCTGCGTGCCGAACGCAACCGGTCCACAGTCGAGCTATACGACTATCGCCGCACCGCCGGCGAACTGGGCCTCAGCGCCAGCTTCTGATCCGGCTTTCCCGGGCTGCGCCCGCAGCGGTGCGCCCGCAGCGGTGCGCCGCCCATAGCCGCCGCCAAGGCTGTCGCAGCACCCGGCGCTGCGCTAGACCTTGCCGACCATGGCCATCACCCTGACCCGAAGCGCTCACGCCGCCATCCTCACCGCCGCCGTTGGGGCCGCGCCGCACGAGGCCTGCGGCCTCCTCCTCGGCACCGGCACCCGTATCGAAACCGCGCTTCCCACCAGCAACGTCCATCCCGAACCGCTGCGCCATTTCGAGATCGATCCGGCCGCGCTGATCGCCGCGCACAAGGCCGCGCGAGCTGGCGGGCCAGCGGTGGCGGGCTACTTCCACTCGCACCCGAACAGCCTCGCCCGCCCCTCTGCCACCGATGCGGCCTTGGCCTCGCGCGATGGCCGGATCTGGGCGATTGCCGCTTCCGGCGTGGTTACCCTCTGGCGCGATGGTCCATCCGGGTTCGAACCGCTTTCCTACCGACTCAAGGACGGTTAAGGCTGATCGGGCAATGACCCGCCGCGTGTCCTCCTCTGTCCCGTCAGCCACCCACGCCCGGGGGCTGACAAACAGCGCATGGACCGTGTCAACCCTGTCAACCCTGTCAACCTCCCTACCATCAGCTTCCCCCTGCAAGAGGCCGGAAACCCACTCATGACTCAAGCCGTTCCCGATCTCGCCAGCCTGCTGTGCTCGCGCCTGTGCCACGATATGCTGAGCCCGGTGGGCGCGCTTTCCAATGGTCTCGAACTCCTCGCCGAGGAGAAGGATCCGGACATGCGCCAGAAGTGCTTCGAACTGCTCGAACAGAGCGCGCGCATTTCGGCTGACAAGTTGCGCTTCTTCCGCCTCGCGTTCGGCGCGGCTGGCGGCTTTGGCGAATTGGTCCCCATCGCTGAACCGCGCGCGCTGATAGATGCGCTGGTGGGCAACAACGGCCGCATTCAGGCCAACTGGGCCTTGGGCGGCGACAGCCTGCCCAAGCCTGCGGTCAAGACGCTGCTCAACCTCGCGCTGATCGGCATCGAGGCGCTGGTGCGCGGCGGCACGCTTGATATCGCCGCCGAACTGCGGACCGATGGGGCCAAGCCCTGCAGCGAGATCGTGATCCGCGCGAGCGGCGCGCGCGTGGTGTTTGATCGCACGATCGGCCTCGCGCTCGAAGGCGACCTTCCCCCAGACGAGTTGTCCAGCCGCACCGCGCCCGCCGCGATGCTGCGCCAACTGGTCGATAGCCTTGGTGGCACGCTGCAATATCACGCCGCGCCTGATGCTCTGGTCATGGGTGCGATGCTGCCGGTCGCCGCATAAGGTCAAATGAACCGCTGGCTCGTCCACCGGGAAGTTCCCTCCCCCAACTGGAATGCGCGAAAGCTTCCGGTTTCGATGGTCGTGCTGCACTACACCGGCATGCAGACCGCTGCCGCAGCGCTCGAACGGCTGTGCGATCCGGCAGCCGAAGTCTCCGCGCACTACATGATTGATGAGGACGGCACCGTGATCCGCCTCGTCGATGAAGCCCACCGCGCGTGGCATGCGGGCCGATCTTATTGGCGCGGGATCACCGACATCAATTCCGCGAGTATCGGCATCGAGCTGGTCAATCCCGGCCACGAATTCGGCTACCGCCCGTTTCCCGAAGCGCAGATTCAGGCGCTGCTCCCGCTCATGGCCGATATCGTCAAGCGCCACGATATCCCGCGCGCCAATGTCCTGGGCCATTCGGATATCGCCCCCGCGCGCAAGGAGGATCCGGGCGAGCTGTTCCCTTGGGACCTGCTCGCGCGCTACCGGCTCACGCTCGCCAAGCCCGAACTCACCATGCGGCTGATCTACGACAATCCCGGCGCGTTCTTCCTCGCGCTCGAACGTTTCGGCTATGACATCACCGACCAGAAGGCAGCGGTGCGCGCGTTTCAGCGGCGCTGGCGGCCCCAGCGGATCGACGGCGAGGTCGATGGCCAGATCGGCGCGCTCTTGTTCGAGCTGTTGTTGGAACGCGATCTCGGGCGTGCTAGGTGACCCCTTGCCAGGGGGCCGGGCAGCCGCGCTCTTCGACATGCTCATCCTGAGCGGGTCGAAGGTCGAGGAAAGTCCGGGCTCCACGAAACGAGGGTGGCGGGTAACGCCCGCCGGGGGAAACCCTAGGGAAAGTACCACAGAGAGCAGACCGCTAAGCCAGAAATGGCCAGCAAGGGTGAAAGGGTGCGGTAAGAGCGCACCGCGCGACCGGTAACGGAAGCGGCAAGGCAAACCCCACCCGGAGCAAGACCGAATAGGGACTGCGCGCTCCCGAACCTCGCAAGAGGGAAGGAGCAGGCTTGTTTTGGGCCAGCAGTCCGGGTTGGTTGCTTGAGCGCGCCCGGCAACGGGCCGCCTAGAGGAATGGCTGCCAGCGGGGATACGGTCCACAAGTGGGATACCGTCCGCGCTACAGAACCCGGCTTACAGGCCCCCTGGCAAATTGGGCCGCATCAAAGCGTTTTCCTACCCGGAGCGAAGGCGCTAGGGAGCGCCCATGTCCGGCGCGCACCACCATCACGATCACGACCATAGGCACGGGCATGACCACGGGCACG
>CAIKKO010000047.1 GCA_903828025.1 uncultured Sphingomonadales bacterium | reverse complement strand
GGCGGACACGCGTTCGCCAGCCCCTTTCCTTTGACAGCTTCCTTTTCGTGCTTCCGGCTCAGTAGTTCGGCTTGAGCGACGGTGAAGGGCGCGGCCGGGGGCGGGGTGTATCGGCCTGACGCCCGGTGGCGCGATTGAGGAAATCATCGCCCGCGGCGGCGGGCGGCCCTTCGGGTACCGGCACGCCCTGTTCGCCCGCCGGTGCAGCTTCGCCCGGCGGCGTGCGCGGTTGCGCGCCCGGTTCGACGATATTGCCATCGGGATCGGCATAGAAATAGCCGTCGGGATTGGCCTGCATGGCTTCGTCATCGGGCTCCAGCTGCCATTGCGGCAGCTTGAGATCGGTATCGAACTTTTCGGGCGGCCGCTTGGCCGTGACCACCTTCATGTAGGCGGCAAAGGCGCGCGCGGGCGCGGTGCCGCCCTGCAGCCCGGGCACCGGATGCGCGTCATCGCGGCCCATCCACACGCCGGTGGTGATCCCGCTGGAGAAGCCAAGGAACCAGCCATCCTTGTTCGAACTGGTCGTGCCGGTCTTGCCCGCGACCGGGCGGCCGATCTGCGCCGCGCGGCCCGTGCCGATGCTCACCGCCGTCTGGAGCAGATCGGTGATTCCGGCCGAGACATAAGGCGGCACCAGCTGCTGCACTGGCTCGGGCCGGTGGCTGTAGAGCACTTCGCCCTCGTTCGAGGTGATCTTGCGGATGCCATAGGGCGTGATCGCGGTGCCCTTGGCCTGAACCGCAGCAAAGGCGCGGACCATGTCGATCACGCGCACATCCGAAGAGCCGAGCACCATCGAGGGCAGCGTGTTGATCGGGGTGGTAATGCCGAAACGCCGCGCCACGTTGGCCACCGCGCCGAAGCCGACCTCGTTGCCGAGCTGCGCTGCCACCGTGTTCTTCGAATAAGCAAAGGCCGTGCGCACGTCGATCGGCCCGGCATAAGTGCCGCCCGAATTGCGCGGGCTCCAGCCGTCGATCGTCACCGGCTCGTCGGTCACTTTCGCGTCGGGCGTATAGCCCGCTTCCAGTGCGGCGAGATAGACGAACAGCTTCCAAGCCGAACCCGGCTGGCGCACCGCGTTGACCGCGCGGTTATAGTTCGAGGTGACGTAATCGGTGCCGCCGATCATCGCGAGCACCGCGCCATCGCGGTCGAGGCTGACGAGCGCACCCTGCGCGCCCTTGGGCACATTGGCCTGAATGGCATCGGTCGCGGCATGCTGGGCGGCGGGATCGAGCGTGGTCCACACCTCGATCGGCTGATCGTTGTCCGGCAGCAGGAGATCGAGCTGCGGCAACACCCAGTCGGTGAAATAGCGCGCTGAATTCTGACCCTGCTCGGCGGCGAGCTTCACGGTCTTGAGATCCGCTCCGGCGGCTTCGGCCGGGGTGATCTTCCCTGCCTCCTGCATCGTCTGCAGCACCACCTTGGCGCGGCCCACAGCAGCCACCGCGTCGGCAGTGGGCGAATAGTGCGAGGGCGCCTTGACCAGACCCGCGATGATCGCCGCCTCGGGCAGAGTCAGCTGCTCGCCCGAATGGCCGAAGAACTTGCGCGCGGCCGAATCGACGCCATAGGCCCCGCCGCCGAAATAGACCTTGTTGAGATAGAGCTCGAGCACCTGATCCTTGGAAAACTTCGCCTCGATCGCCATGGCCAGCAGCGCCTCGCGGATCTTGCGATCAAACGTGCGGCTGTTGTTGAGGAAGATGTTGCGCGCGAGCTGCTGGGTGATGGTCGAGCCGCCCTGCCGCCAGTGGCCGCTTTGCACCCGGACCATGACCGAGCGCACGATGCCGATCGGGTCGACCCCCCAGTGCTCGCGGAAGCGCCGGTCCTCGACCGAGATCATCGCATCCTTGAGCGAATTCGGGATGCGATCATAGGGAATCCACCGCCCGTAGCTGGGCCCGAGCGTGACGATTTCCGATCCGTCGCTGGCACGCACCACGATGGTCTGGCCGGTCTGGCTCGATTTGAGGCGCTCGTAGCTGGGCAGCGAGCGCTCGGTGATCAGCACCGCTACGGCGAGCGCAGCCCCGCCGAGCAGCACCAGCCCCGCACCCCACACGATGAGGCGGCGCAGCCAGCGGCTGAAGAATGACGTTTCGCGCGGCTCCCGTTCACGCCGCGGAGGGGTGCGACGTGGATCTGAGCGGCGGGGGAAATCCCGTCTGGCCATCAGCTTTGTACCAGCTCCCAAAAGCAATGCGACGGGGAGCCGAGCCCACCCTCAGACTCACATGCATAGGCGATTTGAAACACAGCGTTAACCCGCCGGGCACGAATGCGCCGGGGACAAACGGGCCGGGCAAACTGGGGGGAGCAAAGCGCCGCTGCGGCTTATTCTTCGGGCGTAAAATCGAGCGAGGCGCTGTTCATGCAATAGCGCAGGCCTTCAGGCCGCGGCCCATCAGGGAACACGTGGCCGAGATGGCCATCGCAGCGCGCGCAGCGCACTTCGGTGCGGACCATGCCATAGGAAACATCGCGCTCCTCGGCCACGGCTTCGGGATCGACCGGCGCGGTAAAGCTGGGCCAGCCCGAGCCGCTGTCGTACTTGGTGTCCGAGGTGAACAGCGGCGATCCGCAGCCCGCGCAGTGATATTGCCCGGTGAGCTTGTTCTTTTCATACTTGCCGGTGAACGCCCGCTCGGTGCCCGCCTCGCGCAGCACGTGATATTGCTCGGGCGTCAACCGCGCACGCCATTCCGCTTCGGTGAGGTTCATCTTGTCGGGCATCGGGAGTCTCCTGGTTCACGGGGGAATATGGAAACCCCTGCCGCTTGCAGCAAGTGTCTTCAGGTCAATTGAAGTGCTCGACGATCAGAACCGTGCCGTCGTGCCCGGAAATGCGCATGCGCGTGCCCGGCTGGGCATCGGGCCCGCGCGCGAGCCATTCGGTGTCGCCGTGGCGCACCCGCCCCGTGCCGCCTTCGATCACATGGCTGACGACCGCGCTCTGGCCGACGAGCTGGCCGC
>CAIKKO010000046.1 GCA_903828025.1 uncultured Sphingomonadales bacterium | reverse complement strand
TTCCGCCTGATGGGCTTTGGCCACCGCGTCTACAAGAACTACGATCCGCGCGCGACCGTGATGCAGAAGACCGTACGCGAAGTGTTCGCCGCGCTGAAGGTCACCGATCCGCTGTTCGAAACCGCGCTGCGGCTTGAAGAACTGGCGCTGAGCGATCCCTACTTCATCGAGAAGAAGCTGTTCCCCAACGTCGATTTCTATTCGGGGATCATCCTCTCGGCGATCGGCTTCCCGGTCACGATGTTCACGGTGCTCTTCGCGCTGGCCCGCACGGTGGGCTGGGTGGCACAATGGAACGAAATGATCAGCGATCCCGGCCAGAAGATCGGCCGTCCGCGCCAGCTCTACACCGGGCCGACCGCGCGCGACTACGTTCCCGTCAGCGAACGCTGAGCTTCACTCGCGCTTCCCATCCAGAGGATCAGGCCCATGACGATAGTATTGCGAATCTTCGGAGTCGCGGCCTTGCTCATGGGGCTGCTCTGGATGGGCCAGGGCGCGGGCATCATCATGTGGCCGGCTTCCAGCTTCATGCTGGCGCAGCGCCAATGGATCCTCTGGGGGGGATTGCTGGCGCTGGCCGGTGCCGGACTTCTGGTGCTGGCGCAGCGCCGCCGCTAGCTGCGGTCTGTCGGCAGGCTGAGTTCGAAGCACGCGCCCTCGCCGGGCTGGCTCGTCACGGCCAGATCGCCGCCCATGGCCCGGGCGAGACGCCGCGAGATGTATAGGCCAAGACCCGTGCCGCCATCACCGCTCCGACCAAGCCGCTCGAACTTGTCGAAGACCCGCGCCGCCTGATCGGCGGACAGCCCCTGACCCTCATCGCGCACGGAAATCCACGCACCGGCAGGCCTCTCGCCGACATCAAGCGTAACCGCCGAGCCTTCCGGGCTGTAGCGGATGGCATTGCTCAGCAAATTGAGCAGGACCTGCAGCACCCGGCGGAATTCGCCGATGGCCGGGACTTTCACCGCGGCGTCCGGCGTGTGCAGCGTGATCCGGCGCTCCTGCGCACGGACCGAGAGGATACCCGCTGCGCGGCGTGCGCAGTCGCCGAGATCAATCTGATCGGGCGCGGGTGCAAAACCGGGCGCTTCCACCGCCTCAAGGTCGGCAAGGTCTTCGATCAGGCTCATCAGATGGCGCCCAGCCTCGGCAATATCGCTGGCATAACTGGCGTATTCATCGGCCAGTGGCCCGGCGAGCCGGGTCCGGATCGTCTCGGCATTGGCGATGATACGCGTGATCGGCTGCCGCAATGCCGGGGCCAGATCACGGCCGAGCAGGCGGTTCAAGCCCGGTTGAGGCCCCAGGTTCCCGTCCTCGGCGTCCTGCTCTGGCGCGGCCTCCGGCTGGTCGATGGCGGGCAAGGCCTCGATCGCCGCGGGCAGCATCAGCAGTTCGAACCCGCCGCGCACACGCGGCAAGATCCGCGCACGCCATGGCCGCGTCGAACCGTCTGCCGTGAACGGCGCATCATCGAGCAGCCGCCAGTGCAGCGGCTGGTGGCGCGCGGTGATCAGATCGCCAACGCGGTCCACTTTGACGAAATCGGTCCAGTACCGCCCGGCGCCAGCGGAAAGTGCCGCCGCCAGCTCCGCAAGATCGGGCGCCCGCACGTCGGCGGTGATGACCCGCTGCTCCGCGTCGAGCAGGATCTGAGCCTCTGCCAACTGGCGCAGCAGCGCTTCGGATGCCGGCACGTCGGTCGCGGCCTCATCCCCCAGCCGCCATTGGCTGAGTTCTATCGACGTGCCTTCGCCCTCAGGCGTGACAACCGCCCAGGCCGAAACCGGCCGCCCCTCGTCCACCGAGAGGATCGCACGCGCAACCGGTTGCTGAGTCCGGCGCGCCCGGCGCACCAGCGCGAGCAGCGCGGGCAAGGCAATGGCACCGGGCAGATCGCCGCCGCAGCGGACCTGCAGCCCGGCGAGCGGCTCATCGGCCGCAATCAGCTGATCGCCGCCATCGCTGCGTGCCCGGATTGGTCCGGCTGGAGTCATCCGGGAAGCACCTTGCTCACGGTTGTTCCGCCGCAGCCGCCAGCAAGGCCGCGGCCTGATCGGCCGCGAGTGCGCCAAGCCCGGCGGGCAATGCGGCGTCGGGATGAAACACCCGCACTTGCGCCGCGAGCGCTGCATGATCCATCCCGCTGGCGCGGAGCGACAGAGCAAGCCGGGGCAGCTGGCTGTCGACAGTCGACAGGATGACCGCTTCGCGGGTCTGGCTCGACCCACGCGCCAGCGCACTCAAAAACAGCGCAACTCCGGCCTTATCAAGCGTCAGGGCATCGCCCGCTTGGTCTCCCATGGCATCGAGCACCCGGCGCATCAGGCCCAGCCGCCCGCGCGCCTCATCGAAATGGCCGCGCACGCTGCGTTCGGCGATCAGGGCATAGCCATCGGCCATGCTGTCAGCACCGACATAGGCCCGCATGGTTACCAGCGCGATGTGCAGCAGATCACCCGGCAGTTCGCCCAGCGGCAACTGCATGCGCCGCTGGTTCTGGCAAAAGCGCGCCTGTGCGGCGAGGAGGTTCATCGCACCAGCCGATGCGTCCGGAACGCCGCTGGCCATGCAAGCCTGCAGCAAGGGCGGCAGCACCGGATCGAGCGATGCGCGCATCGCAAGCCGCTCGGTCCATTGCCATTCCAGCGCAAGGGTATGAAAATGTTCGAGGAAGGCAGGATTGTCGGCCAACACATGCGCCAGCTCGTCGGCGGCCTTGTGGGCCCAGGCTTGGGGTTCGGCATGTCCGGCCGCGTCGGCCAACGCGATGATCAACTGACGCGCGATATCGAGAAACATACCGCGCACCCGCGCCACGATCTCGTCGCTGAAGATCGAATTGTCGTCACTGCGCAGCAAGTGGCGCAAAATCGGCACGACATTGGCGAAAGCGCCCCGCGCCGTGGCCAGCACTTCGGCCAGCGACGCCTCGATCGCGTCCCGTGCGTCGCCGGAAGATGCAGGGTGAGCCATGGTCGCCATTCTTAGAGTTGACTGGTTAATTCGGGGTTAGAACCCGCGCTGGCCATCGGGGGTTCCCAGATGGCATTCAGCCCTGCCCGCGGCGTGTGCCGCCGCACAGCGCACCATCATGCCTGCTTTTTGCGGCCCGCGATGTCCTCCCCTTGGGCATCACCAAGCCGGGCGAAGATCAGCCCTGCCACCATCAACGATACCACCAGCGCCCGCAGCACAAAATCGAACGGCAGCAGCATGCTGAAACCTGTCAACATGACTCCCGCGACAAACCGGTCGGTTAGCCACCAAGTCCAGCCTTCATCGGGTTGCAGCCGCCATAGCAGACGCAGGAGCAGGAACAGCACGACGGGCGGAAACCACGCGATTCCCCAGGGCACGCCAGTCGCCGCCGGGATTTCGCTACGCCAGGCGCACAGCATGATGAACACGGCGTCGAGCCCCCACTCGGCCGCGACATCGAGCGGCGCGCGACCCGACCAGGCGAGCAGTGAGTCCCGCTCCACTCGCGCCAGCAGGCCCGCAACCTGTTGCATTAGCCAGGCGAGCGCGAGCAGGGCAAACCCGATGCTTGGCCAGCCGAACCAACCCGCACCGGCAGCCAGCAGCGCCGTGATCGCGGCGGCTAGCGCAATCACATAGGGCCGGGTGCCGGCATGGAGCAACGCCGGTCCCAGCCAGCGCACCACATTCGCCGCAATCCACAGGCCCGGCGATCGCAAATGCGCACCCGCCGTATGCAGCCGCACCCAGCCAGGTTCGGCGTGGTGCGCTTCGGCCTCATCCCGGATCAGCCGCCAGCGCCCTTGATCGAGCAACAAGCCCGGCAATTCGCGCTGGATAACGCGGGATTGCACCGCGATGCGCAGCAGCGCCGAACCCGGATTCCAGTCGCCGGGGAGGTCTCCCAGCCCCGCGACCAGCTTGCCCGGCAGCACCATCGCACCGGCGCTGGCGCTGTTGATGTCGATCCGTTCGAAGCCCGCGACAAGGCCGGTTTCGACCGGCATGGTCAGGATCACCGGTCCATCCCCCAGCAAGTGCAAGGCATCCTCCGGCATGGCCAGCAGGCCCTCGCCCAGCACCAGCAGTTCGTCCTCGGCAGCAACCAGCGGCGCGAGCGCGCGCGCGCTGGCGATCACGTGGAACCGGGCCCCTCCCGCCTCTGCCGCATGCTGGAGCGCGACGAGGTCGCCCGTGAGGGTTTCAGCGAGCACCACGATCCGCGCGCAGCCAAGCGCCATCGCCAGCCCAAGCTGGTGACGCAGGATCGAGCGGCCACCAATGGGCAGCAAGCCGCGCAAGGCATGCGGTTCGCCAACAACGGCGTCCATCAGCGACAACAATGCGACCCGCAACCCGGCCACCTCCTTTTGCAGTTTGGTTGGCTTTTGCTGCATCGTAGGGGCCGCAGGCGCTGCTGCCAAGGGCGGCGTCTCGATCCAGCCAAATGCCCCGATGCGCGCGGGGCGTCCGGCTCAGCCAGTCGGTTCGATCGAATCCAGCAGTTCGGCGATGCGGCGCTGGACAGTCGGCTCGCCCGGAGCCGCCTGCCGCGCTTCTTCGGCCAGCACGATCAGATCTTCTGCATGAAACGTCGCGGCAAGGCTTTTGAGCCGCATGGCCGCCATTTCCCAATTGGCGTCGCAGCGCGAGCGGCCCAGCAGATCGAGATGATGCCGCGCGCTTTCGACAAACGCGGCGCGCAATTCTTGGAAAAGCGCCGGGTCATCGCCGGTAGCAGCAGCCAGATGAGCATCGATCGCATCGCCGAGGTAAGCCATGATGCGGCTAATAACCATAATGGATTAAGCTGCCTTTAAGAGGGCCCACTACCTGTGTTAAGACATACGGATGGTCGGGGGACGAGAGATTATCGCCATCGAGGGCGGCGTCGAAGACGAGGCAACCGAAGCGGGATCCGTTCGGCTGGGAAAGCTGCTTGCAGCCGATCCGGTGCCCACTGGCCCGGATAGCGAGGCGGACGTTGGCGCATCCGCTTTCGCGGCCGAAACCACGCCAGACAGTGGCTGGTCGGTCCCCGCTGCCAGCGACGCGGCCACCGGCATATGGGACGATAGCGTTGAGGAAACGCCGCAAATCCGTGCTGAATGGGCCGAAATCGGGCTTGCGTTGCTCGCTATTGCCGGTTGGACGGGCGCGTTTGTCATGGGCAATCTGGCCACCATGCGCACGTCGCAGCCGCTTGCGGTATGGACCGGCATGATCTCGGCTTGGTCGACTCCGGTGCTGGTCGTGCTGGTCGGCTTCCTCGTGGTTCGCCGCACCAGCCGCAGGGAGGCCGCGCGTTTCGGCGACGCTGCGCGGTTGCTTTCGCACGAATCACGTCAGCTTGAACGTCGGCTTATTGCCGTCAACACCGAACTCTCGCTCGCACGCGACTTCATCGCGGCCCAGTCCCGCGACCTCGAATCGCTCGGTCGGATCACGGTTGAACGGCTCAGTGCGAGTGCGGGCCAGCTCCAGTCGCTGATTGTCGGCAACGGCGCGCAAGTCGACCGGATCGGCGAGGTTTCGGACCACGCGCTCGAGAACATGGAAAAGCTCCGCGGTCAGCTCCCGGTGATCGCGAACGCCGCAAAGGACGTGACCAACAACATTGCAAACGCCGGTCGCACCGCGCACACGCAGTTGCAAGATATGGTCGTCGGCTTCCAGCGGCTGAACGAGTTCGGGCTCGCCAGCGAACGCCAGGTGACCCAAATTCGCGAGCGCGTGGATGCAGCCATGGCGCAGTTCGAGGATGCCGCCGCGCAGATCGCCGAAACCAGCCGCACCCAGTTCGATGCACTTGAAGCCGAGGCTGACGCGCACCGCCAGCGGCTCGATCAGGAAGAGATCGCCGCGCTGGCCGGTATTCGCGCCCGGGCCGAGGCGCTCCAAGCGGAATTGACGAGCCAACGTGCGGCGATCGTCGCGACCGAGGAAGATACACTGGCCGCGCTGGGCTCGCGCTTCGCGGCGATGCGCGCCGAAAGCGGCGCGTTCAGCCGCTCGCTCAATGCCGCAGAGGAAAATGCCCTTCAGCTCTTTGCCTTGCGCTCGGGCACGCAGATCGCCGGTCTACGGCAGTCGATTGCAGCCATAAGTGCCGATCACGAAGGGCTGATCGGCACTGCACACGAACGTCTTGCCGGCTTCGAGCAAAGCATGACCGCGCTGAACCAGCGGCTTTCTGAAGAAGCTACGCTGCTGGACGATCAGTTGTCCCAACGCCGCGCGAGCCTTGAAGTCATGGCCGCCGAGCAGCGTGCCGCGCTCAGCCGCAGCCTGAACGAGCTTGACAGCGCGATAGGCGAGCGCCGTTCGGCCATGGCCACCGCCGGGGCCGAAGCCGCAGACGCGCTCGCTCGAAAGCTGGCCGATCTCGATCAGGCCATCGAAGCGCAGCGCCAGCGCCAGCTTGAGGAAGCGCAGGAACTGGGCGGCCGCTGCGATGTCATCGGCGAGCGGGTTGCTGCCTTCACCGCCACCTTGCGCAGTTCGGGGGAGCAGGGCGATGCAACTGCGGCCACGATCGACCGCGCGCTCGGCTCGCTCAACCAGCGCCTTGTCGACATGCGCGAAGCGCTTTCCGGGACCGACGGCCAGATCGGTGCGCTCACCGATTCGGCCTACCGCCTGCTCGAACTGATCCAGGCCGGCGGCGAACATGCCAGCGCCGCTCTGCCGCAATCGCTGAGCAGCGCCGAAGCGGGGCTCGGCAAGTTCGAGAAGCGGATCGACCTGCTGAGCAACGCGTTGCTGGCAGCCGGCGACAACGGACGTGCGCTATCAGACCATGTCGAATCCGCGCGCGGCGATCTGGTTGCCGCAATTGACGAAATGACTCGGCTGCAAGAGGCTTTTGCCGGCCACGCAGCCAAGCAAGAGGACCGGCTTGCCGATCTGCGCGAGATGCTGACCGCCGCGCGGCTCGAAAGCGATGCGCTTTCGCAGGATATCGAGGGGCGTCTCTCCGGCGCGATTGCCGATCTTACCGCCGCCGCCGGTCGCGCGGGCGTGGACTTGCGCGAAGGGGCATTGCACGAAATCGAGGCGCTCGCGCAGAAGCTTGGCGAGGAAAGCAACGCAGCCATCGTGCGGGTGCTGCAGGGCCGCGGTGCCGAACTGATCGCCCGGCTCGAGGAAGCGATCGACAACGCCGCCGCCGCCAGCCGCGAAACCGCGATCCAGATGCGCGACCAGCTTGCCAAAGTCGATGAGCTGGCCGGCAATCTCGAGAACCGCGTGGCCCGCGCGCGCGAACGCGCCGAGGAGGACGTCGACAACGACTTTGCCCGCCGCACCGCGCTCATCAC
>CAIKKO010000045.1 GCA_903828025.1 uncultured Sphingomonadales bacterium | reverse complement strand
TCGGGCGGGCGGCGGGTCAGCATAAAATAGTCGACCGTGGTCTTGTCTGCTGCCGTCGGCATCAGGAACATCACGCTGATGTAGTATGGACTGGTGACCACCACGCAGTTCGGGAATATGTTGTAGGCGTGCGTGACGGACGCGTGGATATTCTCGCCCGGAATGTCGAGGCAATCGGGCGTGAAGTTCAGCTTGCCCGAAATCTGGCGGATGTTGATCCCCAGCTTGTCGACCACGTTGGGTACGTCCGCGAACAGCGGGCCGACCGTGCGGGCATGGAGCCGCTGCACATGGTAGCCTTCCAGGAACGGTTCCAGCACCAGCTTCCAGTTGGCGTTGAGGTGGAAGGTCTTGTGCCCATAGACATGCAGGTCCGGCAGGTCGAAGGCCGCGAAATCGGCTGTGAGTTGCTCGTCCACACCGGAAAAATCAGGCTCGGCATGGCGGTCGAGCATGGCCCAGATGATCCCGCCGGCCTCGCGGCTGGGCAGCTCGGCCAGTCCACGCGCACCCTTGTCGAGATTGGTGAACGTTTCGGGCCGCGCCGCGCCGATCAGTTTGCCGTCTGTCGAAAAGGTCCAGGCGTGATAGGGGCAGGTTAGACGGTTGCCCTTGGCCACGTCACAGCCGTCGATCAGCTTGGCTCCCTTGTGGGTGCAGGCATTGAGGAAAACGTGGGCCTTGCCGTCCTTGTCGCGGGTGACGAGCAGCGGGGTGCCATAGCCATCGTGCGCGACTGAACTGCCGGGTTCCGCAATCCGGGCCGAGATGGTGATCGGCACGGCCTGGCGGCGGAACAGGCGCTGCTGTTCGAGCTGGAAGAAATCGTCGCCGATGAACATCGAAACCGGACGCTTGTGATCGATCGCCAGAATCGGCGCGTTGTCATGCGGTGGGATCGCCCGGATCGCGGCCTGCTGGCTTTCGCTCAGCATCTCGATGGTTTGCATCAAGGGGCGATCATTGGCGCGTTCAGCCACGGTAGCGTTCATCGGTTTATCCTCTCCAGCAGCGCTGCCGAATATAGCATGCTATTATCTATCAACAATAGTTTTCAGCGCTGCGCCTTCGGGATGCCCACTTCTAGACCGTCCATCGCCTCGGTCACGACGATCTGGCATGACAGGCGCGAGGTGGGACGCAGGTAGCGGGTGTTTTCGACCATTTCGGCATCCATTGCGCTGGCCGGAGGCAATGGTGCTGAACCACGGCTCAGCAATTTAGACCTGGCAAGTGCCCCAATTCATCGAGCCGCCGCATTCGGCCTCAATCCCGTCCATGCCCCGCGCCTTGGCGTTTTCCATCAGCGAGACGCCTGCCTTGGCGTCGATCTCGTGCATGCGACCAGCCTCATTGCGAAATACGATCCGAACAATTGCTGTCTCCCTTGGGGCGACATGTTGCTTTGGGCCTTTATCTATGTAAATTAGATTTAAGCGCCGCGACGACGGCAATGGAGTGGATCGGGGAAAGGCATCACATGGCGGACTATGACTACATCATCGCCGGATCGGGCGCAGCGGGCTGTGTGCTGGCGTACCGGCTGTCCGCAAACCCAGCGAACCGCGTGCTGGTGCTGGAAGCAGGGCCGCGCGATACGCATCCCCTGATCCACATGCCCAAGGGCATCGCCAAGGTGATGGCGGATCCTAAGCACATCTGGGCGCATGAAAGCCGCCCCGAAGCTTCCACAGCGAACAAGGCCGAATACTGGGCGCGCGGCAAGGTGCTCGGCGGTTCGACCTCGATCAACGGCATGATGTACGTGCGCGGGATGCCCGCCGATTTCGACGGGATCGCCGAACTGTCGAGCGACGACTGGGGCTGGGAGCACATCGGCAAGGCTTATGCCGCGCTGGAAAACCACGAACTGGGCGCGGCCGAAACGCGCGGTGCATCCGGTCCGATCCACATCACCCTGCCAACCCACACGGACGCGCTCAGCGAAGCACAGGTCGCTGCCGGACACGCGCTGGGATGGGGCGCCAAGCGCGACATGAACGAGCCGGACGATGCCGTATCAATCGGCTATGCGCCGCGCACGGTCTATAAAGGCAAGCGCGAAAGCGCGGCCAAGGCGTTCCTCAAGCCCGCGATGGCGCGTCCCAATCTGACCGTGTTGACCGACGCTGTCGTCGATAAAGTGCTGTTCGATGGCCAGCGTGCCGCCGGCGTGCGGGTGGTCGTGGCGGGCACGGCGCGCGACATCCTGACCGATGGCGAAGTGATCCTGTGCGGCGGCGCGCTCGCCAGTCCGGCGATTCTGGAGCGGTCCGGCATTGGTGATCCGGCGCTGTTGGAGCGGCTGGGGATCCCGCTGGTCCATGCCAGCCCGCAAGTCGGTGAAAACCTGATCGAGCACCGCGCGATCCTGATCCAGAGCCGGCTCAGGCAGGATATCTCGCACAACAAGCAGTATGGTGGCTGGCGCGTCATAAAGAACGCGCTGAAATACTTCCTCGGTATGGACGGACTGATGTCGGCCGCGTCCTACGAGATCGTCGGCTGGCTCAAGACTGACGAAGGCCAGAACCGCCCCAACGCGCAAATTCTGGTCGCGCCGTTCAGCTTCAACATGGATGACCGCACCCAGGTGGAAAAGGTGCCGGGAATGCACGTGACGGCCTATACCCTGCGGCCGAGCTCACGCGGGTCGATCCATATCGACACCACTGATCCCCATGCCGCCGCCGGACTTTCGGCCAACCATCACGCGACCGCCAAGGACCGCGCCGAGATGGTCGCACTGGTCCGCGCGGTGCGGCGCTATCTGGCGACCGAGCCGCTGGCGAGCCTGATCGCCGAGGAAACCTCGCCCGGCGCTGCCTATCAGAGCGATGCGGAAATCCTCGCCGCCTATGATCAGTTCGGAATGTGCGGCTATCACGCGGTGGGCAGCTGCCGGATGGGCAAGGACGACGCATCGGTGGTCGATCCGGCGCTGCGCGTGCGCGGGGTTCAGGGCCTGCGGGTGATGGATACGGCGATCATGCCGGTGATCCCGTCGGGCAATACCAATGGTCCGACCATGGCCATGGCCTGGCGCGCGGCAGATATCATCTTGCGCGACCGGTGAGGCGCGTTTGGGGGGCAAGGTGATTGCCCCCCAGACCGGCCTTACGCCCGCATCAGACTCTCGATGCCTTCGTAGAACTGCGGAATTGACGCTCCCATCTCGCAATAGATCACGTCCGGCGCTGTGCCCGAGGCAAGGCCGCGGTGGCACAGTTCGGAGGTCTTGAAGTCCTCGTTGCCGAACACGTCCTCGATGATCGTGAAGGACTTGGCGTAGAGTTCCTCGGCCTTGGGATTGTCCGGCGTGCTTTCGGTCAGCATGGAATAGTCGACCCGGCTGTGCGCGACATCGAACGTCATTGTCCACGGGCCCCGGGCTGGCAGGGACCGCAAGCCGCCGCAATCTCGCCGTTGAAGTATGTCAACGACCGGGCCGGATCCATCTATGCCGGATCGAACGAGATCCAGCGCAACATCATCGCGAAAGCGCAGCTGGGGCTTTAGCGACTATCCGCCAGTGCTGGCAGACATACCAGTGCGCGCAGGACGTCGTTCAGGTGGGTGCAGCCCGCTTCACGCGCAAACAGCGTGGGGACATCGATC
>CAIKKO010000044.1 GCA_903828025.1 uncultured Sphingomonadales bacterium | reverse complement strand
TATCAGGGAGAGGAAATCGGCATGACCAACGCCGGTTTCACGCGCATCGATCAGTATCGCGACCTTGAAACGCTCAATTTCCATCGCATCCAGTTGGCCGAGGGCGTTGCCGAGGCGGATTTTCTTGCCGGTGCCCGCGCAAACAGCCGGGACAACGCCCGCACCCCGATGCAATGGTCGGCGGCCCCCCATGCCGGGTTTACCAGCGGCACGCCGTGGATCGCGGTGAACGAGAATTTTCCGAGCCTGAACGCGGAACGAGACCGCAACGATCCCGATGGCGTCTTTGAGCGCTACCGGCGCCTGATCGCGCTGCGCCGTGAACACCCGCTGATTCGCCATGGCGATTTCCAGTTGCTGCTGCCAGACCATCCCCGCCTGATCGCTTTTGAGCGGCGTCTGGCTTCAGAACGCCTTCTCGTCATCGCGAACATGTCGGGGCTGGATGTCGCCATTCCGGCAACAGGTATGCAGCAGGTTCAGGGACAGGATATTCTGACAGGCACGTTCATGACAATCAGCGCGGGCGTTACGCTCAAGCCCTTTGCGGCCTTTGCAATCTGGATTGAACCCAAGCCAAAAGGGTAGCCGGGCCCAGCGCGGCGCTATCCCGGATGGATAGCTATGCGCGGACCTTCGATTCAATCGCTTGAATTCCTGCTTGCACTCGGGCTGAGCTTTTGCCAGATAGGCCGCATGGAGGCGGTTCGAAGGTTCGAGTCGCCGCTGTCGTACGCACAAAAGTGCTCGCAACAGGGGAGGAATGTGTGAAGCAGACCGTAATTCAATCGTGTGCATCTGTGCTTGCGCTGGCCGTGGCCGGCCTTTCGGCGCCCGTGTACGCGCAATCGGCCGCGCCTGCTGCCGCCGATGCCACCGCGTCGAGCGCCGCAACACCCGGCGATACGCTGAGCGAGATCGTCGTCACCGCATCCACCGGCACCAAGAGCAAGCTCGACAGCTCGGTCTCGATCTCTTCGGTCGATGCCGCGATCATCAACAATTTCCGTCCGACGTCGGAAGGCGATCTGCTTCGCCTGCTGCCGGGTCTCCAGCCCAACATCTCGGGCCCGGGCGGTAACGGCAACTTCGCCGTCCGCGGTCTGCCCGTCGCCACTGGCGGTGCCACGTTCGTGCAGCTGCAGGAAGATGGCCTGCCCACTGTGCTTTATGGCGACATGCAGTTCGGCAACAACGATTACTGGACCAAGTCGAGCCCGATCGACCAGCGCGTCGACGCGATTCGCGGCGGCACTGCCGCCACGCTCGCCAGCCAGGCTCCGGGCGCGGTGATCAACTACATCAGCAAGACCGACCGGTCCGAAGGTGGCTATATCCAGGTCGAGCGCAACCTCACCTACGATTACACCAAGGCCAGCTTCCGCTACTCTGGCGGCATCGACGACAAGACCTACTTCAACCTCGGCGGCTTCTACGATGTCGGCCATGGCCCCTGGCATGCGGGGTACAACCTTTCGAACTCGTACCTGATCAAGGGCAACATCACCCGCGAGTTCGACGATAACCGAGGCTTCTTCCGCCTGTATTTCAAGGCGCAGGATACGCAGGAGCCCAATACGCAGGGCGGTATCGTGTGCGGCAACCTCAGCGGCGGCAAAGTCTCCGGCCTCTCGGCCTGCCCGGGCTTCGATCCGCGCCGCGCGTCGAACTTCTCGGTGTTCAACACCAACATCAACTATGTCGATTTCAACAGCGGTGGCCTTGCCAGCACCCCGCTCAACGGCATCACCACCAAGGCCAAGTCGCTTCAGGCGCAGCTGCACTACAAGTTCGACAACGGCATCACCGTTGACAACAACGCGCGCTACACCAGCATGAGCGGCGGCTTCTCGTCGAACTTCCTCAGTGTCGCGCCGCTCTCCGGCCTGATCGGTTCGACCAAGAACGGCAGCACTGTGGCCCGCGCGGTCTATTCGGCCGGCCCCAACCGCGGCAAGGACGTGGCTGAAGCCTATTACGACAACAACGTTTCGGTCTACACACGGATCCGCGATGTCGGCAGCTTCGTCAACGACATGAAGCTCAATTGGCAGGGTGGCCTCGGCGGCTCGGTCAAGGCCAACCTCACCGCCGGCTGGTTCTACATGAGCCAGAAGATCGCGATGGATTGGCACCCGAACCAGTTCAACTCGTCGCTCACGCCTGCGGCTTCGCCGATTGATCTGCTGGATTCGGCGGGTCATCTGCTCAGCGCCAACGGCTTCACCGGTTACAACAACAACTGGGGTGGCTGCTGCTCGCGTACTTACGACTACACCTTCACCGACAACGCGCCCTATGCGGACCTGATCGTCGATGCCGGCAAGTTCGAACTGGACGCCTCGATCCGTCACGACATCAACCACGGTTCGGGCTCGGGCATTAACGCCAACCCGCTGACCGGCGACCCTGTCACGCACATCTACGCGACCAATGCGGTCAATCCGGTGACCGGTGCTTCGCAGCAGGTGAACATTCCCTATTACCTGCCCGACGGCGCGCGCGAGGATATCAGCTACACCGCGCCGCTCACCTCGTGGTCGGTAGGTGCCAGCTTCAAGCCGGCCGACAACCTCAACCTGTTCGTCCGCGCTTCGAAGGGCACGCGCTTCAATTCGGATCGCTTGACCTTCAACGGTTACTTCAACAATGACGGCTCGCTCAATGCCAAGGGTGAAGCGGCCGTTTCGGATAACGTCTACCAGTACGAAGTCGGCCTCAAGAACCGCGGCAACCTCGGCGCGGCGCGGTACACGGTCGAACTGACGGTCTACAGCAGCCACTTCAACATCACGACGTACGAGCTCAGCCAGACGATCTGTCCGATCGTCACCGGCAGCCCGACGACCTTCACCTGCATCGTCTCCGACAAGTACAAGACGACGGGTGCGGAGTTCTACGGTACGCTCAACCTCGGCAGCTTCAGCCTCCTTGCCAACATGACGTACAACAAGGCGAAGAAGCAGCCGTCCGCGCCGGGTTCGGTGTATTCGCGCTCGAACAACATTCCGGATTTGTCCTACACGTTTGCCGCCAACTACGACGTCAACGACATGATCGGGCTTGGCGCCAACATCACCGGCGTGACCAGCACGCTTGATGGTGCGGGCAACGAATGGCCCGGTGGCAGCGTGGTCGGCGCGAACCTCAAGGTTCGTCCGCTCAAGAACCTCGAGCTTGGCCTCAATGTCGTCAACTTGTTCAACAAGCTGACCCCGCTCGGGCCGGCCGGCACGGACTTCAACGCTGGCGGCGGCAAGTTCATCGGCGGTATTTCGCCGGTGCTTGGCCGCAACGTCAATGCCTCGGTCCGCTTCAGCTTCTGAACCGCTGAACGGCCCTCCCGAGGGTAGGCGATGACAAAAGGGGGTGGGTGCGGCCAATCGGTTCCGCACCCACCCTTTTTTGCGTAAGGATCAGTCAGCACCGGAAAGCGGCGCGGCATGACGGAAGGGATCGAGGCAGTGAGCGAAGGGGATCGGCGGATCCGTTCGGTTCTGGTGGTCGGCGGCGGCTCGGCAGGGTGGATGTCGGCGGCGATGCTGAGCGTCATGCTGCGGGCGGATTGCAAGGTCACGCTGGTCGAATCCGACGAGATCGGCATCGTCGGCGTGGGGGAGGCAACCATTCCGCCCATCCGCCTGTTCAATGAGACGCTCGGCATCAGCGAAGCCGATTTCATCCGCGAGACGCGCGGCACGTTCAAGCTCGGTATCGAATTCGCCGATTGGGGCGCTGTCGGCAGCCGCTATTTCCATCCGTTTGGCCCGCATGGCCGCAATTTCGATATGGTGCCACTGCACCAGTACTGGCTGCGCACGCGGGGGGAGCCAGATTCCTTCCCGCTCGAAGACCTCTCGATGGCCTGGCAGATCGCCCGTGGGGGCCGCATGGCCCGGCCGGTGCCCGATCAGCGCTCGCTGCTCTCCACATTCGACTATGCCTACCATTTCGACGCCGCGCTCTATGCCGGTTTTCTGCGCCGCCATGCCGAGGCGCGCGGGGTCACGCGCGTGGAAGGCAAGATCACCGATGTCTCGCTGAACGGCGAAACCGGCTTTGTCGAAAGCGTCTCGCTCGAAGGCGGGCAGAAGCTTGAGGCCGATCTCTTCCTCGATTGCTCGGGCCTGCGGGCATTGCTGATCGAGGGTGCGCTCCAGACCGGGTTCGAAGACTGGAGCCACTGGCTCCCGTGTGATCGCGCGGTGGCCATGCCTTGCGCCAGTGCCGGCCCACCCACACCGTATACCCGGTCCACCGCGCGCGAGGCTGGCTGGCAGTGGCGCATCCCGCTGCAGCACCGCATCGGCAACGGTTATGTCTATGCCAGCCATCTCATGGACGACGACAAGGCCGCCAGCCTGCTCGCATCCCGCCTCGATGGCGAGGCGCTCGGCGATCCGCGGTTCGTGCGTTTCCGCACCGGCCGCCGCAAGCTCCATTGGAACCGCAATGTTGTCGCTGTGGGCCTCTCCAGCGGCTTCCTCGAACCGCTGGAATCGACTTCGATCCACCTCATCCAAGCCAACATTTCCAAGCTCATCGGCTTGTTCCCCGATCGCGACTTTGACCAGGCAACGATCGACGAATTCAACCGCATCGCGCATGCTGAAACCGATCGCATCCGCGATTTCCTGATTCTCCACTACAAGCTCACCACGCGCGACGATTCCCCGCTCTGGCGGTACTGCGCGGCTATGGATGTGCCCGATACCCTTGCGCTCAAACTCGAACATTTCCGCCGCCACGGCCGCCTTATCGCGCGGGAGATGGATCTTTTCGCACCGGCCTCATGGCTCGCGGTCCACATTGGCCAGCACAATTATCCCGAAGGGCTCGATCCGCTCATCGAACACCGCAGCATTGATGCGCGCGACTATCTCGCCAAGCTGCGCGCGGGCATGGCGGCAGAGGCGGCCAG
>CAIKKO010000043.1 GCA_903828025.1 uncultured Sphingomonadales bacterium | reverse complement strand
CTCCTTCCCCCCTCCACTTCCGGGGAGGGGATGGGGGTGGGGGCGTTCCGTCGGGCGCGGCGTTTGGGGATGGCCCCCACCCCAACCCCTCCCCTGAAGAGGAGGGGCTTAAACCTCACCCCATCGGGTACATGATTTCCCGGATCACCGCGTTCACCGCCTTCATCGCTTCTTCCGGCAGCACCAGATCGGCCGCGGCGAAGATCGGGGCGCACTGGGCTTCGGTCGTCACGCCGACGATGGTCGAGGCGACGAAATCGTGCTGCTTCGACCAGGCGACGGCGAACGTGACCGGGTCGAGGTCGTGCTCGGCGGCGATCATGGCGAAGCGTTCGGCCGAGGTGATCGACTTTTCGTTGACGAAGCGGCGGGCCATCGCCGCCTGACGCCCGCCGATTTCGAGATACTTCGAAAACCGCGCGCCGGCGGGCGTTGCGCCGCCGCTGTATTTGCCCGCCAGCACGCCGCCGCCGATGGGCGAATAGGGGATGAGGGACACGCCTTCCTAGCGGCAGACTTGCGCCAGTTCATCCTCGAAGCGGCGGTTGTTGAGGCTGAAGTTGTTCTGGATGGTGTGATAGCGCGCCGCGCCCACGGCTTTGGCCGCCTCGATGGATTTCATCAGGCCCCATGCGGTTTCGTTCGAGCAGCCGAGAATGCGCACTTTGCCCGCGCGCACCAGTTCGTCGAGCACTTCCATCGTCTCTTCGTACGACGTGTCATGATCGGGCCAGTGGGTCTGGTAGAGGTCGATGTAGTCGGTGCCGAGCTTGGTCAGGCTGGCCTCGACGGCGCGCGTGATGTTGTGCCGGTCGAGCGCGGTCATCCCATTGCGCAGCGGGCTCCTGAACCACCCGTGGCTGGGGCCGGAGACTTTGGTGGCGAGGATGATCGCGTCGCGCGGCTTGGTTTTCAGCCACTTGCCGACGATTTCCTCGGTGCGGCCGACCCACTTGATATCGGGCGGCACGGGGTAGCCTTCGGCGGTGTCGTAGAAATTGATCCCCGCGTCGTAGCTCATGTCGAGGATGCGCAAGCTGGTGGCCTCATCGGCTTGGCTGCCGAAGGTCATCGTGCCCATGCAGATATCGGAAACGACAATGGCGGACGTGCCGAGGCGGCGGTGCTGCATGTGATGTGGGCTCCCAAGGGATTTTTGGCAAGGATTTTGCCAAGCGTGGCGCGCGGGGCGGGGGCGGTCAAGCGGTGAGGGCTATTGAATTTGGTGAGAGCTAACCGCTCCGGCCCCGCAGCGCCCACCACGCCAGCCCCGCGATCAGCGCCGCGCCGCCCGCGATCACCGCCGCGATGGCCGCGCCGCTGGCGAGCAGGCTGGTGAGCAGCGCCACCACGATTTCCAAACTGGTCCGCATCGCGCGCGGCCTAGCACGCGCGCCGATGGATTGCGCGAGAATCCAAGACGGCGGCGTTTGCTTGTGTATGATGGCGCGGAACAGGCAGCGCACAAGCGGTTGCCGCGAACGAGAGGATGGCAAGTATGGCGCAAACGAATGAAGCACTGGCGGCGCTGCTCGCCTCGCTGCGTGAGGGTGAGCTCGATTTCGGCAAACCGGTGGCGGAAACGCGCGCCTATTTCGATGCGATGCTGGCGGGAATGCCGGTGG
>CAIKKO010000042.1 GCA_903828025.1 uncultured Sphingomonadales bacterium | reverse complement strand
GATCTGTCCCCACATCCCGCACCAATGGCAGCTTTGGACCGCACCCTTGCGCCTGCGCCCGCAGGGACCGTGGCGTGCCAATGCCGACCGCGCGAAGGCATTGCTTCACGCCCCGATTTTATGCCCTACTTTTTTGCATTGCACAATAGCGTGCAGAATGGAGCAATCCCCGCCAGCGTCCCGATGGAACGACGTATCAATCCGGGACAGCGCAGGGCCGCAAGGTGCAGCATTTTCCCGGTCGCACCGCAATTCCGCTGTTCATCCGCGCCCCGCCGCCGCGCAGCAATCGCCGCGACGACACGCGATTCGGGCGCGGCGCATGGCCGCAAAATCGGCATGACCTTGCGATCCAAGCCGCTTGAATACTGCGATAATGGGGCCCCGGCGCAGCGATGCGCCCCGGGCCAAACCGCGTTCAGGTTTTGGGGACGCTGAAACTGCCGCTGACCCGGCCGCTGCCGCGCGTGGCATCGTTCTGGCCCGGCGCGCCGCTGCCCGAATCGCCGGTCGGACGCCCGTCGATGTTCGAGATGCCGGTGGTGAGATCGATCACCAGCCGTCCGCCGTTCAGCGTATCCGTGCCGCGCCGCAGCGCGACATTGCCCGCCATGGTGATAATCTTGCGATTGAAATCATAGACCGCAACATCGCCGCTGGCGCGCTCGCTGCCGCGCGTGACGACAACCCCGCCGGTCGCGTCGATCCGCTGGATCTGGAGGCTCCCGGCGTCGGTATAAGCCACCGTGGTGCGCTGGGCGCGCATCTGCAGATCGGCCTGGGTGATATCGACATTGCCCGAGAGAACGACCCGGTTCTGCTTGTCCTGCAGCTCGATCCGGTCGGCGGCGTAGTTCACCGGGGCCTTGCTGTTGTGCGCGGCGATGGCCTGCGCCGCAAGGTGCTGCGCGCCCGCAACAAGCGCGGCGGACACGGCAAACCCGATTCCAAGGGACCGCATGGGGCGGCTGGCGCGAAAGGCCTGGATCAACGTGGTCATGGCATTTGCAACTTGCCCGGCTCCATCCGGAGGCGCGCGTGGCCATCGAGCGTAACGGTCCGCGCTTCAAGGTCGGCGCTTATCCTGTCGGCTGAAAAAGTGCCAGCGGGAATGCGCCCTTCGGCGCGGCCCTGGCTCACCAGCTTGCGTTTGCCGATGTCGATATCCGCGCCGCCGGTCACCATGCGGTAGCCGTCGGAGGTCTCGAAATTGACCGGCGTGGGCACGTCGATCATCTGCCGCGCGAAATCATAGACACCCGCGCCGGTGGTGAGGATCGCCGGGCCATCGTTCAGCATCACCCGCGCCGTGATGTCGCGCATCTCGACCTCGTCCTTTGCGGCAGAATGCTGCACCGCGCTGCCCGCCGTCACCGAAAAATTGCGCCCCGCATCGTCCTGCCCGCGGTACATGGCGCTGATCACGCGCAGCCGGTCGGTGACCATGGCCACCTTGTTGCGATCGAGCAGGAAGCTGATTTCACCGCGCGGTGAGAACGGCGCGATCACCAGCACAGCCAGCAGCGCGCCGATCAGCGCGGGCAGCAGCACCGCGAACAACCTCACCATCCGGTCATGAAATCCGCCCGGCGCAGCAAAGCGCTGCCGCCGGCCGCGGATCGTATCGGCCATCTGGGTCATGCTGCGGTGCCGGCGATCACGGGAGGCCAGCTCACTCGTGGCTGAAAATGTCGCGCTCGGCCCAGCCCGCAATATCGAGCAGCGCGCGCGTCGGCAGGAATTCGTAGCAGGCCTCGGCCACGGCAGTGCGCCCCTCGCGCGCCAGACGCTCGACCAGAATGGCATGCATCGCATGCAGATAGCGCACGTCCGATGCGGCATAGTCCTGCTGTGCATCGCTCAGCACGGGGGCGCCCCAGTCGCTCGATTGCTGCTGCTTGGAAATCTCCTTGCCAAGCAGCTCGCGCACCAGTTCCTTGAGCCCGTGGCGATCGGTGTAAGTGCGCACCAGCTTGGAGGCGATCTTGGTGCAGAACACCGGAGTCGCCATCACGCCCAGATAGTGCTGGATCGCCGCGAGATCGAACCGCGCGAAGTGAAACAGCTTGAGCCGCGAAGGATCGGCCAGCACGGCGCGCAAGTTCGGTGCGGCATAGTCGCTGCCCGCCGCGAAGCGCACCAGATGCTCGTCGCCGCGTCCGTCGGAGATCTGGAGCAGGCACAGCCGGTCACGCGTGGTGACGAGCCCCATGGTCTCGGTGTCGACAGCGACAATGCCCGGCGCAAGCGCGCCCGCAGGCAGGTCTTCTTCATGCAAGTATACAGCCATGGTGTCCGCTTAGGCCTTCCCACTCCGGGCGGCAAGCGCTGCTGTGGGAGATTGGCGCGCGCCTACTTGCGGCCGACGCTGCAATAGTGCCAGCCCGCCGCGCGCAGTTCGCCCGGATCGTAGACATTGCGCAGATCGACCAGCACGCGATTGCGCACCAGCTGCCCGACCCGCTCAAGGTCGATGCCGCGAAACGCGTCCCACTCGGTCACCAGCACCACCGCGTCGGCCCCCGTCACCGCATCATAAGCGCTGGTCGCCATTGTGACCTCGGGCATCAGCCCGGCGGCGCTGTCCATGCCTTCGGGATCATAGGCCACCACGGCGGCACCGACATCGAGCAGCGCCTGCACGATCGCAATCGAGGGCGCATCGCGCATGTCGTCGGTGTTGGGCTTGAAGGTCAGGCCGAGCAGCGCAATCTTGCGGCCGCGCGGTTCGCCCACCCCGGCTTCCGCCAGTGCCTCGATCACCTTGCGGCCCATCGCGCGCTTGCGGCTCTCGTTGACCAGCACCACCGCCTCGACGATTCGCACCGGGCTGGCAAAATCCTCAGCCGTCTTGAGCAGCGCCAGCGTGTCCTTGGGGAAGCAGCTGCCGCCATAGCCCGGCCCGGCGTGGAGGAATTTGGAACCAATCCGGTTATCCAGCCCGATCCCGCGCGCCACGTCCTGCACGTCCGCACCAACTTTCTCGCACAAGTCCGCCATCTCGTTGATGAAGGTGATCTTGGTCGCGAGGAAGGCGTTGGCCGCATACTTGATCAGCTCGGAGCTGCGCCGCCCGGTGAACAGCAGTGGTGCCTTGTTGAGGAACAGCGGGCGGTAGACTTCGGTCATCACCCCGCGCGCCCATGCGTCTTCGGCACCGACGACGATGCGGTCGGGCCGCTTGAAATCACTGATGGCGGCACCTTCGCGCAGGAATTCGGGGTTGGAGACCACCGCAAACTGCACCGCCACGCCGCTGTCCCGCAGGATGCGCTCGACCTCGTCGCCCGTGCCCACCGGAACGGTCGATTTGGTCACGATCACCGCTGGCGCGGTCAGGTTATCCGCGATTTCCTGCGCCACGGCATAGACATACGAGAGATCGGCATGGCCATCCCCCCGGCGCGAGGGCGTGCCGACCGCGATGAAAATCGCCTGCGCCCCGTCGATCGAGGCGGCCAGATCGGTCGAGAACGAAAGCCGTCCGCCGCGCACGTTGGTCGAAACCAGTTCGGCCAGCCCCGGCTCGTAGATCGGCATGACCCCGGCCAGCAACCGCTCGATCTTGCTTTCGTCCTTGTCGATACACACCACGTCGTGGCCGAAATCGGCAAAGCAGGCACCGGAGACGAGCCCAACATAGCCCGAACCCACCATCGCGATCTTCATGCGCTATCCCTTGATACCTTCAGCCCGCCGTCATCTCGCGCGTTAGCAAGCCCGGCAGGCGGCATGCAAACGGTATTCCCGCCGTGCGGCAGAGGCGCTATCGCCTCCCCAAGATGACCGGCACCGCAATCCCCGAGCCATGGCGCGCTGCGCTCGAACCCGTGCTGGCCAGCCGCCCGCTGCGCACGCTGGGCGGTTTCCTCAAGGCGGAGGAAGCGGCGGGCAAAGTGATCTACCCGCCCACAGGCACGCGCCTCGCCGCGCTCGCGCTCACCCCGCTGCCCGCTGTCAAAGTCGTGATTCTGGGGCAGGACCCCTACCACGGCCCCGGGCAGGCGCACGGCCTTGCGTTCTCGGTCCCGCGTGGGCAGCGGGTGCCGCCCAGCCTGCTCAACATCTTCAAGGAGCAGGAGGCCGATCTCGGCCTGCCCCGCCCCGCGCACGGCCATCTCGAAAGCTGGGCGCGGCAAGGCGTGCTGCTGCTCAACACCGTGCTGACGGTCGAGGCCGGGCAAGCCGCTTCGCACCAAGGGCGCGGCTGGGAGCTGTTCACCGACGCCGCGATCCGCGCAGTGGCCGAGCGCGCGGCCCCATGCGTCTATCTCCTCTGGGGCAGCCACGCCCGCGCCAAGGCCCCCTTGATCCGCGAGGCGAATGGCGGCCCCAACCTGATCCTGGAGGCCCCGCATCCCAGCCCGCTTTCCGCCCACCGCGGCTTCCTCGGCTGCCGCCACTTCAGCCGCGCGAATGCGTTTCTGGCGGAGCAGGGCGCAACCCAAATCGACTGGCGCTTGGCCCCCTAAAGCCACCCGATCCGCTTGAACCGCCACAGCAGCCCGCCGCAAATCACCGCGATCAGCGCCCACACCATCGCGTAGCCCCAGTGCCAGTGCAGCTCGGGCAGATAGTCGAAGTTCATCCCGTAAATGCCCGCAATCGCGGTCGGCACCGCGAGCACGGCGGCCCAGGCGGCGAGCTGGCGGGTAATCACGCCCTGCCGGTACTGTTCGAGCAGGCCCGCCGTCTCCACCGTCACCGCCAGCGTTTCCTTGAGGCCGTCCATCCGCGCCATCGCCCGGCGCACATGATCGAGCACGTCGCGGAACCAGATGCGCGCTGAAGGATCAATCGTCGGCAGGTCCGCCACCACCAGCCGCTCGACCATTTCCTCCATCGGGCCAATGATCCGCTCGAACTTGCGCAGTTCGCGGCGCAGGCGGAAAATGCGGCGGATGGTCACCGGACCCGGAAACTGGTCGATCGCGGCTTCCTCGATGGCGAGCGCGACTTCCTCAAACTGGTCGGCAATCGGCAAAAAGCCGTCGACGATGAAATCGAGCACCGCGTGGAGCACATAGTCGGTGCCCTCGGCCAGATGCTCGGAATCGGCCTCCAGCATCCGGCGCAAATCGGCATGCGCGCGCGCCGATCCCAGCCGCACCGAAACGATGAACTGTTCGCCCAGAAACACCGCCGTCTGGCCATAGCTGATCGCGTCCTCGCCGGGCTCCAGCGCGGCGGTGCGCGCCACGACGAACAGCTGCTTGCCGTAGATATCGACCTTGGGCAGCTGGCGCGGATTGAGCGCGTCCTCGATCGCCAGCGGGTGCAGGCCGAACTGGCGGCCGACGCGGTCCATTTCCTCCGCCGTGGGATCGCACAGGCCGATCCAGTCAAAGCACCCCGGCGGCAGGCAATCCTCTGTCGGCATGCCCGTCACGGCCACATCGACCGGATGGGGCTTTCCCTGAGTGTAACGGCGCGCGGCGATGATCGGCATGGCTGCGCTTGTGTCCGCTAGGCCGGATAAGTGCAATCGCCGCGCGCGCAAACGGGCTGGCATTTTCACCCGCGCTTGCTATCACCCATGTCAATAAGGTCGGAGAGGTCCATGGGTTTCGAAGCGAAAGTGCAAGCGGCCAACCAGCCGGATATCGACGTCGCGATCATCGGCGCAGGGCTTTCCGGCATCGGCATGGCCGCGCACATGCAGATGCTCTGCCCCGACCGCAGCTACGCGCTGTTTGAACGGCGGCCCCAGCTCGGCGGCACCTGGGACTTGTTCCGCTATCCCGGCGTGCGGTCCGACAGCGACATGCACACTTTGGGCTTCGTGTTCGAACCCTGGAAGCACGAGAAATCCATCGCCGACGGCCCCTCGATCCTCGAATATCTGAACCGCATCGTCGATGAGCGCCGCATCCGGCAGCATATCCGCTTCGAAACCAAAGTCGTCTCCGCCGATTGGGACAGCGCCGCCGCCTGGTGGGCGATCACCACGGAAAGCCCCGACGGCCAACGCAGCCGCACCACCGCGCGGTTCCTCTATCTCGGCTCGGGCTACTACGACTACGACACGCCCTATGATCCGCAGATCCCCGGCATCGCAGACTTTGCCGGCAAGGTGCTCCACCCGCAGTTCTGGCCGAAAGACCCGGATTACGCCGGCAAGCGCGTGGTCGTGATCGGCTCGGGCGCGACCGCTGTCACCATGGTCCCGGTGATGGCCGAGACCGCCGCCCACGTCACCATGCTCCAGCGCACGCCCACGTGGTATGCCGTGCGCCCCGCGCGCGATGCCATCGCCAACACGCTGCGCAAGTTCCTGCCCGAAAAGCTCGCCTACAAGATCACGCGCTTCAAGAACGTGAAAATGCAGGACATGGTCTACAAGCGCGCCCGCGCCCAGCCCGAGAAGGCCCGTGCGTTCCTCACCGGCAAGCTCAAGGAGCAGCTCGGCCCCAAGTACGATGAAGCCGCGTTCACCCCGCCCTACAACCCGTGGGAACAGCGCCTGTGCCTCGTGCCCGATGGCGATCTGTTCAAGGCGATCAAGGCGGGCAAGGCCGATGTCGTCACCGACCATATCGAACGCATCGACGCAGCGGGCATCCTGCTCAAATCGGGCAAGCGGATCGACTGCGACGTGATCGTCACCGCCACCGGCCTCACCATGACCGTGGGCGGCAAGATCGCGCTTCGCATGGACGGCCAGCCGGTCCGGTTCAACGAGCGCTACTACTACAAGGGCTGCATGTATTCGAACCTGCCCAACCTCGCGCAAGTGTTCGGCTACCTCAACGCCTCGTGGACCCTGCGCGCCGACATCGATTCGGACTTCGTCTGCCGCCTGCTCAACCACATGAAGGCCATCGGCGCCGACGTCGCCACCCCCTACCTCGCGCCCGATCACACGCTCGGCGAAGATACCCCGCTCGATCTCTCCTCCGGCTACATCCAGCGCGGCCTCGCCATCCAACCCAAGAACGCGCCGACAATGCCGTGGCGGCTCAATCAGGACTATGTGTTCGACAAAGTCTGGCTCAAGACCAACCCCCTCGACGACGACATCAT
>CAIKKO010000041.1 GCA_903828025.1 uncultured Sphingomonadales bacterium | reverse complement strand
GCGAGCGTGAACGTGGCAGGACGGCCGCTGGCGGCAATCACCCGCTCGATAACCTGGTATTCCTTGTCCCAGCCAACGAACGCATCGAGCACGACCTGAAATGTCCCCGCCCCTGCATCGGCCATGCCGCGCGTGATCGCTTCCAACTCGGCGATGTCGGCCTCAAACGTCGGGATCGCCGCACCATCGGCGGTCTTGTGGATCGAGAGGCGCGAGGTGGCAAAGCCGATTGCGCCCGCGCGCATGGCCTCGGCGGTCAGGCGGCGCATCAGCGCCAGATCATCCTCGCTCGCCGCCTCGCGCGCCGCACCGCGCGCGCCCATGGCATAGACCCGCAAGGGCGAGTGCGGCAGGTAGGCGGCCACATCAATGTCGCGCTTTCCGGCGGCAACCGTGTCGAGATACTCGGCAAAAGTCTCCCAGTCCCACGACAGGCCCTCGGTCATCACCACGCCGGGGATGTCCTCCACCCCCTCCATCACGTTGATCAGCATCTGTTGATCGGTCTTGCGGCAAGGCGCGAAGCCAACCCCGCAATTGCCCATGACCGCAGTCGTCACCCCGTGTGCGGACGAGGGGGAAAGCTCCTCCGCCCAGATGCACTGGCCGTCGTAATGCGTGTGGACGTCGATGAAGCCGGGCGTGACCACGCGGCCCTTGGCGTCGATCTCCTCCGTGCCGCGCCCGCTGACCGCGCCGATCATCGCGATCCGCCCGCCTGCGATGGCCACATCGCCCTCGATCAGCGCGCCGCCGCTGCCGTCCGCGATTGTGCCGCCCCGGATCACCAGATCATATTCAGCCTGCATGGCCTCAGCCTCCCCGCACCAGCCGCACGATACCGCCGATCAGCGAGCCGAGCACGAAAATATAGATCGGCGGCATCGAGATATACAGCGGCAGCAACCGCTTCTCCGCCGCCCGGTGATAGCCCCGCGCATAAAGCACGCGCATGAACGGCCAGATCGCCCCGATCCCCGCCGCCCACAACGGGCTGACGACATAGGCAAACAGCCATAGGCCGGGCAGGAACAGCACGAGATGCTCGAGCGTATTCTGATGCGCGCGGACATAGCGCTCATACTCTTCCGGCCCGCTGTGCGAGGGCGGCGCAATCTTGAACCGCCCCCGCGCCAGCCCGGCCATCAGCAACGTGAAATAATAGGCCAGCAGCGCGAGTGCGCTGACAATCACGACATAGATATATGGATCGGTCATGGAGTTTCGCGCGCCCTTCCCCCGGGAAACGCCAAGGCTGACCTACCCGAAGCCGCGCGGCAACTCGCATTTTTGGGGCAAGGGCCGCTGGCGCTGACCCGTCCCAGCTTGGCGGAGCGGCAGGGAATTCAATTTTTCGGGCATGCATTTGTTTTCAAAGCAATGTTATTTTTGAGCCTTAGACTGACCCCACACTTGCCCCCACAAACTAAAGTGGATTGAGGCGGATTGACCTGTCCTGCCGCAGCTCGTCGACTAACCCGACTATATTCCCATCTCGAACGGTTTCACATGCTCGATAGTGCGTTCAAGCTCGGCGTGCTTTTGAGGCTCTGGCGGCTTGCCTGCATCCTGGCCCTTGGCCGCGGCCGCGCCGAGCCGCGCGGTCACCTCCAGCGCCGAAGTCTTGTCACCCGTGTTGCGGCCGATGCCCATCTCAACCTTGTCGCGGTTGTCGACGATCAACGTGAGCTCGTCACGAAGCCGGGTGATGGTGACGAGGAAGTTGCGGGCGGAGAGCAGCTTGCGGGTCCGGCTGTCCATCACCGCGATGCCTTTGTCGGAGGTAAGCCCCTGCGCCATGTGGGCATTTAGCGCGTACGCTAGATCGATCCGGGCCAGCATCGGGTCGTCAGACTTGAGCGCCTGCTCCATGCCGGTCGATGTACGCACGGTCACACTGTCTGGCGTGATTGCGGTGATCGCGGCCCTGTCGGCATTGATTAGTCCGCGCTGGTGATCGTTGGCGGTCCACCGGATGGTATCGCCGGTGTAGAGTGTGAGCGGCTTGCGTTCATGCAATTGTATGGCCTGACTGTCTCCGGCCGCGCCAAGGCGCGAGGGAACGAACGTGTGATGTCTGCCGTCGGCATCCCGAAGTTCGACGACTCCCCTGCCAGCATCGACTTTGACAACGTCATAGCGTCCTTTGCTCAGATGCTGGCGCGACTGCCGGGTTGCCAGCTCCAGCACCATGCCAGGCTCATATGTCCGGATATGCCGCAGTTCCTCGCGCGTCGTATTGATGCGGGAGAGTACGGTGAGGCTCACGGCATCGGGACCGATCTCGCCATTGGCAGCGAGGCCTGCCTGCACGGCGGCATTCACCTCATCGCGGAGCTGCCGGCCCGAGACATAGATGCCCGTCCGTTCCCGCTCGGCGGGCGGGAGCGACAGCCAGCGCTCGGCAGCAAGAACAGCTCCGTTCTCGCTGACCTCGACGGTATGATCCCTGAGGTGCTCCAGCGCCGTACCGGTGCGCCCCTGCTGCGCTGCCGCCTGAGCGAGCCGTAATGTCTCCGATCTCGCCCTGAGATTGGTGTCCATGCGCGCGGTCTCGGTGCCGGCCGCCAGTGCCACCGCAAACGGCTTGCCCGCCTCGACCGCACCCAGTTGCTTCGGGTCGCCCATCAGGACCAGGTGGTCGACCTCCAGCACGTTGGCGAGCCGGACCAACCGGTCCTGATCGCGGGTCGAGACCATCGAAGCTTCGTCCAGCACCAGCACAGTGTCACGATAAACGGTCCGCGCGTCTACCAGCTCGGCCTTGGTCGCAGTCCCGTCGAGCAGCTTGCGGTGTTCCCCAAGAAAGCGGTGCAGCGTCATCGACGGAATCCCCGTCTCGCGCTCCAGCATGAGCACCAGCGTGTTCTGCACGCCGAGCCCGATCACCCGCTTGCCGTTCTCGCTCAGGATCTGCGAAGTGGGGCGCAGCAGGCTGGATTTGCCCGCACCGGCCACGCCTTGTACGGCGACGATCCGGTTGGACGATGCGAGGATCATCCGCCCTGCCGCCTCCTGACCCGCATTGAGCTTCATGCCGAAGTTGAAGCTGGCTGCGGCCTGCAACTGGGGCCCTGCAATCTCGCTTCCGAGGATCGGCGCTACAGCGCCTTTGCCCTTCTCTATCTCGGCCAGCATGCGGCTTTCCAGCGCTACCGCATCGGTGGTCGTCAGCCAGCCGTGCATGGTGCCGCGCCCTTTACTCAGCGCGCCCTGATCGGCGAGCTGCGTGATGCGCTTCTCGATCAGCGGCATGGTCGTAGGCAGGCCAAAATCCAGCGCCGCCTTGGCAAGATCGGTGACCTTGAAGGCGGCCTCGCGCTCGGACAGGTGGCGCACGGCCGAGGCCACGGCATGGGCTGCGGCGATCTCCTGCGCGGGTCTCAGATGGATGCGCGCCGGGACCAAGGGATCACCTTGCTTGAGGCCAAGACGCTCGGCGAGTTCGAAGACCATCACCCTGCCGCGTTCTGCGATCGACGGGCGATCATGGTCCCGTCGCTGCGCGACAAGAGCCATGCTCGCCGACCGCTCACGGGCATCGCGCACCATCCCTTCAAGATCGAGGCCCTGCCCCCAAGCATGGTCCTGCCACTTTGATTGGAGGGCACCCCGATCAACGCCTTGCTGCTTGGCAGAACGCGTAGCCAGCGTGGCAATCAAGCCAGCCTCAAGCCCGCTGCCGCGCCGGGCTTCCAGCACCTCCTGTCGCCGCGTCGAGAACGCCATAACCGCCTCGCGGCTGATCCCATCTGCTTCAAAGTTGCCATGCTTGCCGACGTCGCCAATGCGGTATCCCAGCTTCTCGACCCCGACCCGGAACCGCGCCATGGTCATGGCAT
>CAIKKO010000040.1 GCA_903828025.1 uncultured Sphingomonadales bacterium | reverse complement strand
CGCCAGCGTATTCGCCGCCGACAACGCCAGCGCCAAGAGCTTCGCGCAATATGCAGGGCGTCTCACCAGCTATTGCAACAAGTATGACAAGGCGCTGCTCGTCTCCAACGTCAAACGGCTGACGATGGCACCGCGCCTCGGCCGGGTCGGCCTGCCGACTGACGCGCCGCCGATGATGAGCGAAGTTGATTGCAGCGATCTGTTCACGGCGGTCGATCCAACCCAGATCAACAGCCTCGATCCGGTCAAGACGCATTGCTTCTATTTCGACCAGCCGCAATTCTGGCGCGATGTCGCGCTCACGCTGATGGGCGGGCTCGATCGCAACGTGTACCCCCGGCGCATTCCCAACAAGGACAAGCCGCTGGCCAATCGCTTTGCGCTGTCGCTCGAGGCGCTCAGCGATGCGGCCTACGCCGAAGCGGTGACCCGCGCGCAAGTGGATCGCCAGATCCCGCCGGCCCCCGCGGCGGGCTGATCCGCCAGAGCTTACGCGCAGCTCCGGCAGAACCGGCGCGAAACCACTTTCCGCCTTGCATCTTCGGCGATTCCCGCTAAGGGCCAGCGCTTCCGCAAACGGGCTTGCCCCGGCGGAAACCCAAGAAAGCCGGAGGGGCCCCGCAATACCGCGGATCAGCCAGCGATCGGTTAGATTGTTGAAGGACGCATGACACATGCCGCTTTACGAGCATGTTTTCCTTGCGCGTCAGGATCTGAGCCAGGCTCAGGTTGACGCGCTCGCCGCCACTGCCACCGAAATCGTCACGACCAACCTTGGCACGGTCACCAAGACCGAGACCTGGGGTCTGCGTTCGCTGGCGTACAAGATCCAGAAGAACCGCAAGGCGCACTTCGTGCTGCTCGATATCGACGCGCCGGCCGGCGTTGTCGCCGAGCTGGAACGCCAGACCGCGATCAACGAAGACGTCATCCGCTTCATGACCGTCCGCGTGGACGAACACGAAGCCGGCCCGTCGGTGATGATGCGCAAGAACGACCGCGAGCGCACCCGCCGCCGCGAACGCGAAGGGGAATAATCCATGGCCCGTCCGTTTTTCCGTCGCCGCAAGTCGTGCCCGTTCTCGGGCAAGGGTGCCCCGGTCATCGACTACAAGGACGTGCGCCTGCTTCAGGGCTTCATGTCCGAGCGTGGCAAGATCGTGCCTTCGCGCATCACCGCCGTTTCGGCAAAGAAGCAGCGTGAGCTGGGCCAGGCGATCAAGCGCGCCCGGCACATCGGCCTGCTTCCCTACATCGTCAAGTAAGGAGCGCCAGACATGCAGATCATCCTGCTCGAGCGCATCGAGAAGCTGGGCTCCATCGGCGACGTTGTCACCGTCAAGGACGGCTATGCCCGCAACTTCCTGCTGCCCAACAAGAAGGCGCTCCGCGCCAACGACGCCAACCGCAAGGTCTTCGAATCGAAGCGCGCACAGATCGAGGCGGATAACGCCGCACGCCGCGAAGAGGCCAAGCTTGAATCCGCCAATGTCGAGGGCAAGGAAGTGGTGCTGATCCGCGCCTCGTCCAACTCGGGCCAGCTCTATGGTTCGGTTTCGGTGCGCGACATCGTCGATGCGCTGGTCGAACAGGGCGCCAAGGTGACCAAGGCCATGGTCGTGCTTGAACGCCCGATCAAGGCGATCGGCGTCTCGACCGTCAAGGTTTCGCTGCACCCCGAAGTGAGCGTCACCGTCAAGGTCAACGTCGCCCGCTCACCCGACGAAGCCGCGCTGCAGTCGCAGGGCGTGGACGTCATCGACGCGATGTTCGATACCGAGGTCGGCGGCTTCACCGAAGCGTATGACCCCAATGCCGAACCGGGCGAAATCCCGGCCGACCTGCTCGAGGACACCGCCGAAGCGGCCGCCTGAGCCGGTAGGGCTTCGGCCACAAGACAAAAAGGGGCGCTTCCGCAAGGAGGCGCCCCTTTTTCATGGTCCACCTGTTTCGGCCGCTATTCGGTGCGGATATCGAAGAACTCGACGTTGGCGCTTGTGCAGGTAAGGAACAGCGGACCAGTTGGCAGATAGCGCAGCTTGACCGACTTGGTCACCGGGTCGGTTTTGCCAATGCTGACCGAAAGCAGATCGTCAGTTACGGAGAGGCGGAAGGTGATCGCAACCCCGGGTCTGGCTTGGGCAACGGGTTCACCGCCGCCATTGCCATGGACTTCGTACTGCACCTTGAGGCCACCATCCGGGTCCGGGATCAAAAACGCCATCAGTCCGGTGCAACCGCAATCCTCCTCGCCCGATGGGACCGCAGCGCGAAGGGTGATGGCGGCATGGGGCTGCCAGCCAGGACCGGACGTGCCATCGATGAACCGGATATAACCGCTCACTGTATGGACGCCCGGCAGCACGACCCAATCCTTGGCGGGGGTTCCGCTGCCCGAACTTGTCGCGCAGGCCCAATGGTCCAAGGCGTTGGCGACCGCAGGAGCGGAGGTCGTCGCCAGCATCAGCGCAGCCGCGACGCACCGTACGACAGGGGATCGAACCATCGGAACTTCCTTCAAGGCTGGGTTTTCGCCGCCAGAAGTTGATAGGTTTGCAGGACTTAACAACCCGTAGTAATCGCGTGATCATTGGTTCGGATCGGTGCTGCCAAGGCAAGGGTGCCGCCGCAATGGTGGCTCCGGCTGATTGGTGGAGGCGGGCGCGATGCGGAGGCGGCAGCTACCGCATCGCGCCCTTGCCTCACATCACAAAATCAGCCGCCACCAGCGCGGTGGAGCTGGTCACGAGGATTGCGAAGTCCGCGATCTTGTCGCCGTTGATGTCGCCTTGAACGAGCCACTGGCTCCCTTGCGCCGTCACCGTAAGCGCGCCGTGGCTGCCATCGAACGCGGTTACCAGCTTGAACGCGCCGTCCCCCGCATCGGCCCCGTTGGCATCAATCAGGGACAGGTCGATGATATCGTGGTCCGCATGGCTGAAATCGGTAATCGTGTCGCGCCCCTTGGCATCGACCGTCGAGTCCAGAATACCGCCGAAGAGGAACTTGTCCGCCCCCGCGCCGCCCGTCAAAATGTCCGCACCCTGACAGCCGCGCAGCGTGTCGTTGCCGCCATTGCCAAGGAGCGAATCGCCGCCGCCGCCGCCGACCAGCACGTTGTCGGCATCGTTGCCGCTCATCCAGTTGGCGAGTTCATTACCGACACCCGAAAGCGCTGCGGTGCCTTGCAGCTTCAGGTTTTCGATATTCGCGCCCAGCGTGAAATTCACCGTCGAGAACACGGTATCAGTGCCCTGACCCGCGTCTTCGATCACCTTGTCACTGGAGTTGTCGACAACATACGAATCGTTGCCGCCTTTCCCGATCATGGTATCGGCCCCGCCCTTGCCATCGATGAAATTGGCGCTGTCGTTGCCGGTGATGACATTGAACAGCGCGTTGCCGTTGGCGTTTGCGGCCGATCCGGTCAGGATCAGGTTTTCGACATTGGCGCCGAGGGTGTAGCTTACCGCAGACCGGACGGTGTCGGTGCCCTCGCCCGCATTCTCGATCACTTTGTCGGAACCCGAATTGACCACATACGTGTCGTTTCCGCCGCCGCCAGTCAGGGTGTTTGCACCGAACCCGCCATCGAGCCAATCGTTGCCGTTGCCGCCGTTCAGCGTGTCGTTGCCCGCACCGCCGTAGAGCGTGTCATCGCCCTCGGCGCCCGAAAGCGTATCGTTGCCGGTCCCGCCCGTGATCACATTGGCGAGCGTATTGCCGGTGACCGTGGTGCTGGCGCCCGTGTCCACGATGACATTTTCGACGTTGCTGCCGATCGTGTACGACGGGATGCTGCTGTTCATGATGTGGACGGTATCAATGCCGTTTGAAGGCCCTGCATCTTCCTTGACCACGTCGCCCGGGTTGTCGATCCAGTAGGTATCGTCACCTTTGCCGCCGATCATGGTATCCTTGCCCACGCCGCCCATCAGCAGATCGTTGCCGCTGCCGCCGATCAGCGTGTCGTTGCCGGCCCCGCCTTCAAGCAGGTTGGCCTGTCCGTTGCCGGTGATCGTGTTGTCCCCGGCGTTGCCCGCGCCGTTGACCGCAACGCCGGCCAGCGTCAGATTCTTGGCCTCGGCCGCCAGTTTGACGTTGAGGCCTTGCGTCACCGTGACGTTGGGGACGGCCGCGCTGCCGACGAACGGGGAATAGGCTGGCCCGGGGGCGGGCAGCGCGGTGGTCCCCAGCAGTTCGTTGAGCCAGTAGGTGACCGATTCCACGCGCTGGTTGGCGTTGCCATTCTCATCCACGAAGCGGTCCCACTTCGTATCGAAACCAATGTCGTAGATCCCCTCCATCACCGCGTTCACTGCGTCCTGGCCGAACAGGTAGCTGGCGGAGTGGTTGCCGGCCACGAGGTGGAAGCCGGTTTCGATCATGTTCTTGTCAGCGCCATGCGCGGCGGTGAAGGCGGTGAGGTTGTTGGCCTTGATGTAGGCAGAGATATCGTAGGTCTCGGCCACGGTGATGTGGCCATCGTCCATCGCGCCGGTGGCCTTGATCGCATCTAGGATGATGTGATTGAGCTTGTCGGCTGCCGCAGCGCCTTCGCGGATCTGGGCGGAGGAAAGGTTGTTGGCCAGGCCGACATCCTCGCCGATCACCTGGATCAGCTGGTCAAGCCCGGTGCCCGTGGTGCCCGCCGGACCGTCATAGACCTTGGGCAGTCCGCCTGCGGGCATGGCACCATTGGCGGCAAGCGCCGCCTTGTAGTCGTCGATTGAGGCATAGAGCCGGTCGGCACTGACCGGGTCGCCATCGAGTTCGAGCCGCAAGCCCTCGTTCCCGGTGTTGTCGAAGTAGTAGAGATCGACCGCATAGAGTCCCGCCTTGGGGATATCTATCGTTTTGCTCGTGCCGGTGAAGCCCCGATTGCCAGCAAAGCTGGAAAGCTCGTCACCGCCGAGTTTCAGCAGGAAGCCGTCATCGGAGCGGACGTTGACAAGGTGCGAGCCCGCATCGAGCCAGATATAGCCCTTCAGGTGCAGGCCGATGGTGTTCATCGCAGTATCGCCGCCGCCGTCGGTCAGCGTGGCCTTGCCATCGAGGAACTGGTTCAGCGTGGCGACTTCCTTATGGCCGCCGAAGTTCACCGAGCTGGCGGTAAGGTGATAGTTGGCCGCCTTGGTCGCGGCCTGCGCGATCAGATCGTTGATCGAATCGAAGCTGGTACCGCGATCAAACACTTCGCCCGTGAGCCCGGTGCCGGCCCGGACGCCGGGCTGATCACCCTCAACCGCCGCTGTGCCAAGCCACTGCGCCGGCAGATCGCCGGACTGGTTGACAGCGCGCAGTTCGAAGTTGTCGAGAACGCGATCATAGATCGTGAAGTTGCTCACTTTGCCATCAAGATGGCTGTCGATCTGGTTGAGATGGTTGGCATCCCGGTTCCAGGTGCCCGCACCGATCTCCAGGCTGCGGGTGTTGGGGCCAAGGCCGCTGGTGGCATCGACATTGGCAGCCACGCGCTTGCCATCAAGGAACACGCCGAGCCCGTCGGGGCCGAACGTGACCGCGAGCGAATATTGGCGGCCGCCCTCGATGGTCACGCCATCGGCCTTGATCCAGTAGTCGTGGCTGCCGTCCTGCAGCAGCACATAGAGCTCGCCGTCGCTGATGTACGCGGTCATGTCGCCATCGGCGTTCGAATTGCCGTCCTTCGAAAACAGCACATGCGTGTGCCCGTCATCCGGATGGTTGGCGGTAAAATCGAGCGTGATGGTGCCCTCGGCCACGCTCGTGGCGGGCAACGCGCCGAGATCGACCGCACCCTTGGTGCCGTCATCGACCACAGCCGGCCCGCGGCTGAACACCACATCGGCCTTCAAGGAGTTCGGATCGACCGCCGCGTGATTGCTGTGCAGTGACCCCGAGGCGAGATCCTTGGCCAGCAGCAGGCTGATCCAGTCGGACGTATCGGCAATCGTCTGGTTGGCATTGCCGTCCTCGTTCTCGAAGCGGTCGCCCGAAATGGCAAAGCCGATGTGATAAATGCCGTCTGCCACGGTATCGACCGAGAGATCGCCGTAGATGTAGTCGCGGCCGCCATCACCTTGCGCATAGTGCAGGCCGCTTTCGAACGCGCCTGTATCGTTGCCATGCAGAACGCCCCACTCGACCTGCTTGTTGGCGATGATCCAGTGGTTGAGATCGACCATGTCCATCACGTCGAGCTTGTTGTCATCGGCCACGCCCGTGGCCTTGATCGCCTCAAGCATGATCTTGGCCATGCCATCGGCAGAGACGGCGGCATCGTTGATCTGCTTCTGCGAAATCCGGTGGTTGAGGCCGATGTCATCGAGCAGGCGCTCGTCGATCATGTCGAGCCCGGTGCCGGTAGTGCCATGAGCCTGCGGATCCGCCTTGGCGTTCTTGAGCGTGCCTGCCGCCAGATCGGGCGCGAGCAGCGTGTTCAGCCAGTGCGCGACATCGTCGACGCCCGGGCCCCAGTAATTGGTCGGGGTGACAAAGTGGCCATCCTTGATATCGAAGGCCATGTCGTAGATGCCGCGCAGCACCGTATCGACTCCCGCTTCGCCGAACAGACGCGCGACCGCGCCCTCGCCCGCAACTTTTTCGAAACCCGTGGCGCCCCCGTTGGTTTGGGTTCCGTAAAGCCCGCTGAACTTGCTCAGGGCGTTGGTGTGCAGATACGTGTTGAGCGAGTAGATGTCGGAGGTGGTGATCTCCCCATCATTGGCGAGGCCGAGCGTCTTGATCGCCTGGACGATCATGCCGTTCATCGCGTCGGCCGCTGCTGCCCCTTCGCGAATCGCCGTGCCCGAGGTGCTCATGTTGAGCCCATAATCGTTTGCGATCAGATCGATAGCCCGATCCAGACCAGTCCCAGTAGTTCCAACGATCCCCATCGTGCATCTCCTTGCTCCGTGGCTTATGCGCAGAGCATGCCGAAGGAGATTTTAAGTACAATGGCTGCGGAACACCCCTAAGGTGTTAACCAATAGCCTTAGGACATGGAGTGAACGGCGGCACCGATTTTTCGCGCAGGCAATCAAAATCAACATTTGATCCCAATGGCTTGGCACCATATGCTGGCCAAAATCGCAGGGGAGAACGCCATGAAAATCGCACGTACCGTCGCAGTCGCGGCACTCCTCGTCGGAGCAGCACCAGCTTTTGCTGCTGAAAAACCCGCCCAAGTATTCGGTGAAGCGAAAATACAACGCGATGAATGGGGCATCGCGCATGTCTCGGGCAAGACCGACGCCGATGCTATTTACGGCATGATTTATGCGCAGGCCGAAGATGACTTCCCCCGAATCGAGCGCAACTACCTTGTCAGCCTTGGCCGTCTGGCCGAAGCGGAAGGCGAAACGGCGGTGTGGCAGGACTTGCGACAGCGCCTGTGGATCAACCCTGAAGCGCTGAAAACAGACTACGCCAAGAGCCCGGTGTGGCTGCGCAAGCTGATGGACGCGTGGGCTGCGGGGCTCAATGCCTACCTCGCCGATCATCCCGAGGTTAAGCCGAAAGTGCTCACCCGGTTCGAGCCGTGGATGGCGCTCAGCTTCACCGAAGGCAGCATCGGCGGCGATATCGAGCGCGTTCCGCTCTCGCAGATCGAGGCATTTTACGGCCGCCGTCCAGTGGCGATGACCGAAGACGAACGCGGCCATCTGCTGCGCGAACCGCAAGGCTCCAACGGCATCGCCATCGCGCCTTCCCGCACCGAGGGCGGCCATGCGCTGCTGCTCATCAACCCGCACACCAGCTTCTTCTTCCGCTCCGAACTGCAAGTGACCAGCGGCGAAGGCCTGAACGCCTATGGCGCGGCGACCTGGGGCCAGTTCTTCATCTACCAGGGCTTCAACCAGCACGCGGGCTGGATGCACACCACCAGCGGCGCCGACCGGATCGACGAATTTGCCGAAACCGTTGTTCAGCAACCCGGCCAGCCGCCCGCCTACCAAGTGCGCGATGCGGTCAAGCCCTTCCAGAGCCACATGATCACGCTCGCAGTGCGCCAGAGCGATGGCACGATGGCCCAGCGCAGCTTCACCACCTGGGCGAGCGAACACGGCCCCGTGGTGCGCGAAGATGGCGGCAAATGGATCGCCTATAGCCTGATGAACCGGCCGATTCCGGCGCTGGAGCAAAGCTATCTGCGCACCAAGACGGCCGATCTCAAGAGCTTCCTCAAGGTGGCCGGGCTGCAGGCCAATTCGAGCAACAACACGCTGTTCGCCGATACCAAGGGCGAGATCGCCTATTTACACCCGCAATTCATACCCGTGCGCGACAACAGCCTCGATTGGCGCAAACCCGTCGATGGCAGCAACCCGGCAGCGCGCTGGCAGGGGATCACGCCTGCCGCCAGCCTGCCCAATGTGCTCAATCCCGCGCACGGCTGGGTGTTCAACGTCAACAACGCACCGTGGACCGCCGCCGGGCCGGACAGCCCCAAGGCCGCCGACTTTCCGCGCTATATGGACGAAGTGGGCGACAACGCGCGCGGAGCCCATGCGACCAAGCTGCTGAGCGAACGCAAGGATTTCACGCTCGAACGCCTGATGGCCGCCGCTTACGATCCGTGGCTCCCCGCGTTCGACCGCCTGCTGCCTTCGCTGATGGCCGCGCATGCCGCCGCGCCGGATGCCAAGCGTGACGGGCCGATCAAGCTGCTTGCCGGGTGGGACCACAAGTGGGCGCTCTCTTCCACCGCCACCAGTCTCGCGGTCGGCTATGCTGAAGCGCTGTGGGCGCGGGTGGCGGCGCAAAGCGACGGCGACGAGGAAAGCCTGTGGGAGCAGATGAACAACCGCATCACCGATGCCCAGCGCCTCG
>CAIKKO010000039.1 GCA_903828025.1 uncultured Sphingomonadales bacterium | reverse complement strand
GGTGTTCACCGCGTTTTCGGGCAGCCACCAGGACGCGATCAAAAAGGGCTTTGCCGCGCGCGAAACCCAGAACGACGAGATGTGGGCGGTCCCTTACCTCCCCATCGACCCCGCCGATCTCGGCCGTAGCTACGAAGCGGTCATCCGCGTCAATTCGCAGAGCGGCAAGGGTGGTTTTGCCTGGGTGCTCGAACAGGATCAGGGCCTCAAGCTGCCCAAAAAGATGCAGGCACACTTCTCACGCCATGTGCAGGACCTTGCCGATGAAGTCGGCCGCGAACTGCTGGCCAGCGATATTTGGGGCGTGTTCCAGAAGACTTACCACCTCGAAGGCGAGCAGCGCTTCACGCTCGTCGACTACGAGGAAGCCCGCGCGCCCGATGGCACCCGCGTCTTCGCCGGCAAGATCGCCGTCGACGGCGAAGTCCGCTCGGTCTCGGGCCGCGGCAACGGCCTGATCTCCTCGGTCGTCGCCACGCTCAAGGACGGCTTCGGCATCGCGATCGACGTGCGCGACTACGCCGAACACGCCCTCCAGGCCGGCAGCGATGCCCGCGCCGCGGCCTATGTCGAATGCGCCGGGCCGGATGGCAAAGTCATCTGGGGCGTCGGCATCGACGAGGACGTCGCCACCGCCAGCGTCCGCGCGATCCTTAGCGCGGCCAACGCGGCGGGCTGAAGCACACCACCACAATCGCCATTGCGAGCGTAGCGAAGCAATCCAGAGCTCAGCGCGAATGCTCTGGATTGTTTCGCTACGCTCGCAATGGCGGACAAAGGTGGGTCAAGGGATGCAAGGGCGATGGCCCTTGCCCGCCGGAAGCATGGGAGCCCCCTTCCCTTTCGCCCGCCATGCTGCATACTCCTCCCGCGCGCCCGAGAAGAGGCCGACCATGAGAGAGAGCCATGCCAGAAGCCATGTCTGAAGCAATTATCGAACCCGATCTGCCGATCATCGATCCGCACCACCACTTGTGGGATCTGCGCCCGCTGGTCGCCTCGTTCCCGACGCCGCTGCATCCCTTTGTCGAGACGCTGGTTCCGGCGGCGTACTACAACTTCGACACGCTCCACGCCGATACGCACAGCGGCCACAACATCGTCGGCACCGTGTTCATGGAATGCGGCGCGTTCTACCGGAACGGCGCAGACCACGCGATGAAGCCGGTCGGCGAGGTCGAGTTCGTCAACGGCGTCGCCGCCCAAGGCGCCAGCGGGCTCTACGGCAATTACCGCCCCTGCGCCGCTATCATCGGCCATGCCGACATGACCCTGGGCGACGGTGCGGTGCCGGTGCTCGAAGCCTTGATCGCCGCCGGAAACGGCCGCTTCAAGGGCATTCGCCATGCCGCGGCATGGGATGCAGACCCCGAATTGCTCGGCCCCCCGTTCCACGCGCCTGCGGGGCTCTACAACAGCGATGCTTTCCGCGCCGGGTTCAAGCACCTTGGCAAGTTGGGTCTTACATTCGATGCCTGGCTGCTCGAACCGCAGCTGGCCGATGTGACTTCGCTGGCGAAAGCCTTTCCGGACCAGCCCATCGTGCTCGATCACTGCGGTACTCCGCTCGGCACCGCGAGCTACAAGGGTAAGCTCCACGAACGCTTCGACGTGTGGCGCGAGAATATCCGCGCGCTGGCGGAGTGCCCCAACGTTTCGGTCAAGCTCGGTGGCCTCGCCATGGCCTTCTGCGGCATGCCCGAGCAGGGTCCGGCCGCCGGCGTGGGCTCCGAAACCCTCGCCGCGATGTGGCGCCCCTATATCGAGACCTGCATCGATGCCTTCGGGCCGGAGCGCGGCATGTTCGAGAGCAACTACCCTGTCGATCGCTGGGGTGCGACCTATCCGGTCCTCTGGAACGCCTTCAAGCGCCTTGCCCACGGTGCCTCGGCCGACGAGAAGCATGCGCTGTTCGCGGGCAATGCGGCACGGACCTACGGACTGGAGTACTTGCTCGCGGCCTAGCCTAAAAGGGAGCGGCGCTGTGGTTTGACAGCGCCGCTTCTCCTGCTAATGCTTCGATTTAACCGCCCGCTTAAAAAATCGGAGCCCCCAGGATGCCGCTTCCCCCGCTGTTCAAGAACCTGCGCCTTCCCGTCATCGGTTCGCCGCTGTTCATCATTTCCGGCCCCGAACTCGTCATCGCGCAGTGCAAGGCAGGCATCATCGGCAGCTTCCCTTCGCTCAATGCGCGGCCGATCAGCCAACTCGACGAATGGCTGCACGAAATCACCGAGACGCTGGCGGCGCACAACCGCGATCATCCCGAAAGCCCCGCTGCCCCCTTCGCGGTCAACCAGATCGTCCACAAGACCAACAACCGGCTCGATGAGGACATGGCGCTCTGTGCCAAGTGGCAGGTGCCGATGCTGATCACCTCGCTCGGCGCGCGCGAGGATGTCTATCAGGCGGCGCACGGCTGGGGCGGCATCGTGCTGCATGACGTGATCAACGATCGCTTCGCCCGCAAGGCCATCGAAAAGGGCGCGGACGGGCTGATCCCGGTCGCCGCCGGTGCGGGCGGTCATGCCGGCGCGCTGTCTCCGTTCGCGCTGATGCAGGAAATCCGCACCTGGTTCACCGGCCTCATCGCGCTTTCGGGTGCCATTGCGCATGGCCGCTCGATCCTTGCGGCGCAGGCGCTGGGCGCCGATTTCGCCTATATCGGCACCGCCTGGATCGCCACGCACGAAGCGCGCGCGGCGGAAGGCTACAAGCAGGAAATCGTCGAGAGCGGGGCGGACGACATCGTCTATTCCAACTTGTTCACCGGCGTGCACGGCAACTATCTGCGCGGCTCGATCATCAAGGCGGGCCTTGATCCCGACAACCTGCCGGTCAGCGACCCTTCGGCCATGAACTTCGGCTCGGGCGGCAACACCGAGGCCAAGGCGTGGAAGGACATCTGGGGCTCGGGCCAGGGCATCGGCGCGGTCGAGAAGGTCGAAAGCGTGGCCGAACGCGTCGCCACGCTGACCGCGCAATACCGCGAAGCCGCCGCCGCGCTCGATGCCGACAGCGCGTCGTTCCGGGGCTGAGGCCCTATAGTTTGCTCTCGGTCGCTTGCCACAGCATCTCAGCCATGCGGTCGAGGTGGCTGTAGTCGAGCGCCGGATCGCGGCGGTTGAGCACGATTTCCTCGCCCTTGGGCGGGGTCAGCAGGCGGCGGCGCAGCGCGCGCTGCAGCAGATCGAGCCGCATCAGCGCTTCCATGCTCGCCAGTTCGGGATCGTAGCGGCGCGTGCGGCTCCAGCCCATTTCGATCTGGCCGCAGCGCTCGGTCACCATCTCGGAATACGTCCCGTGCGGGCCCCGGTGCAGCGGCAGACCGATCCGCAGCGCGCCGATTTCGGTCGCGGGGAGCAGCAGGCCGTTGCGGCGAAAATCATGGAAGCCGATCCGCTCTGGGCCCAGCGCGCCGATCATCCGGCCAAATGCGCGGCGGCCCAGCAAGGCGCGCGGCAGCAGATGGTGGCGCTGCAGACCCGGGCTATAGCCGGGCTTTCCCGGAACGTTGACCGAGCGAAACGGGATATGGGCCCGCGTAAGGGATCCGGTTTGGACCATGCATCGCAAGATCGCTGTCAGGGTTTAACAGCCCGCTCGCAAGGATCGTGAAGCGAAAGCGTGAACCGACAGCGTGAACCGAATGCGTGAATTTAGCGCACGCTGACGTTAAGCCTGTTGTGACCGACCGGCTCCAGCCAGACCGCGCCCGCCCCCGCAAGCACCACTTCGCGCGGGGCTTCGACGCGGCCATGCGCGAACAGCCAATCGGTCAGCCGCACCGCAATCCGGCTGTCCTCGCGGCCGGGCGTGCCATCTTTGGCTGAGAGCGTGAACTCCTGACCGATCAGGAACCCCAGCCCCTCGCTCGCCAGCCCCTGCTCGGTGCGCGCCAGTGCGGTCAGCGCAAGCGCCGGGAATGGCCCGCCTGCCAGCCAGATGCCCACCGCCTCGGCGAACCATACTGGCGACATGATGATGCGGGCAGGCCGCCAGATGATCGCCTCAAGCCCTTCGATCTGGGTCAGGTGGCGCAAAATGGTGGCGGCCACGCGCAGCACCGGAGCCAGATGTTCCGCGCCGGCCAGATGCGGCCCCGCGAGGAACCGGACCGTCTCGCATTGCGCCGGGGCAAACTCGGCCGGCAGCGCCACGCGGTGCACCGCCTCGGGCGGCAGGAGCGGCTCTGCGGGCGCGAGGCCCGCCATATCGAACGTCAGCCCGTCGCGCAGCAGTTCGGCGGCACCTTGCGGCGCATGGGTCGTGTTGATCAGCGCAAACCCATCGGTCTCGGCAGCGAGCGCGGCAATGCGGTCTGCGGCTGGCCGACTCTGTTCGCCGAACAGCAGCGCGGCGAGGGGCTGATGCCCCGCTGCATGCTCGATCACCACCAGATACGCTCCCTGTCCATTGCCACGTCCCATTGGGCAGCCCAGTTTTACCGCTGGTTAGTGACACCAATGGCGATTGGGCGTCGAGTCCCCCAGCGGCCAATCCGGTGCTTAATCAGACCATCCACCCGAAGAGAACGTCAGAAAGCGCCCATCGTTAAACCCGCCGCCATGGCCTGTCCCAAATTGTGGCACTTTTTCAGCGCATCCGCTCCGATGACCTTGGCCGCCAGCACCGCTTCGGGGGTCTGCGCGCCCAAATTCACGATCAGGCCCGGTGCGATTCGGCGCAGCCGCCAGCCCGTGACGATCCGGTCGAGCTGGCGCTCGGCCCCCGATCCATCCGACCCCGCGGCGATGATCGTGGCATAAGCCCGGCCCTCGACCTGCCCGAGCAGCGGATAATAGCAGCGATCGAACAGCTCCTTCATCGCGCCGCTCATCGCGCCAAGGTTTTCGGGGCAGGCAAACAGATAGCCCTGCGCAGCCAGCAGATCCTCGGGCACCGCCGCCTCGGCGGCAAGCAGGCGCACGGGCCCTTCGGCGCGCGCGCCGCTCAGGGCGGCCTCGGCCAAGGCGCGCGCCGCCCCGGTCCGGCTGTGCCAGAGGATCAGCAGCATCGCACTGTCAGCAGCCATCCCCGTTGCTGCCAGAACCGCCTGCTGCCCCGCCTACCGCCCCGCCAATGGCCCCGCCGATCAGGCCGCCGAAGCCGCCAAACCCACGCTTTTTGGGCTTGGGCTGGCATTGCTGCTGGTGGTCGCCCTGATTCCGGCTGGTGCCGCCGTTTTCCTGGCCGTCCATCCCCGGCATGCCGAGCAGGAAGCCGTTCATCGAGCGGTGCCGGATCTGTGCGGTCCATTCGGGCTTCCACGGCGTCTTGGGATTGGCCGGGCGCGGCGGATAAACGAAGTCTTCCTCAGGCCCATAAGCATAAAGCGTCGCCAGCTCGAACTGGGGCGCGGCGGCCTTGACCTCGGCCGGGATCATGCAGGTGGTGGTCGCGGGGGCGAGCACGGTGTGGGCTGCCACCAGCCGCGCCACAGTGCGGGGCGAGAGCCAGTCTGAAAGGCCGCCGCCAAACTCGCGCGTGGCGCTGGAGGACCACCACACGATATCGCCCATCTGCCCGCCGCCCGCGGATTTCCCGCCGAACAGCGAGGCATGGTAGCCGGTCGCATCGGGCAGCGGGTTCCAGCGCAGCAAGGTCGCCCCGCTCGGCTGCGCGAACGATGTGGGCCGCAGCGCCCCCATGAAATCATGCGTCAGGGTGAAATTCATCTCGGGGGTATAGTTACCCGCCACGCGGTGCGCGCCGAGCAGCGAACTGTCGGACTTGACCGACTTGCCGTCATCGTTCGGCCACGAGCCATAAGTCCGGCTATTCCCCGGGCTGACCGAACGCTCCATCGGCACCGCGCTGGTCCACAGGCCCGGCGGCATCTGCCCGGCGGCGATCTTGGAAAAGTCGATCACGATCGGCTGCCCGGCGGGGGCGTGCTCGCCGCAGCCCCAGAAGATCAGGATGCGCCCCTTGGGCCGCTGGAAATTGCGCTGCTCGGGCGATTCGACCGGGCCGTCGGTGATAGTGGTCTTGACCGGGCTCTTGAGCGCGACCGACGCGCCGAGCTTGGCGCCTGCGGGCATGAAATGATCAGCCTTGGGCGGCCCGCCATCGGGCGCGCGGCTGCTGCCCAGCTCGAGCGACAGCGTGTGCTGCGGCCCGTTATTGCCCCTGCCGCCGAACGCCATGCCCAGCGCGGAGCCCATGCCGCCGCCCTTCATCCCGGCCATGCCCGCCATCATCCCGGCGCTGGTTTCCGCGCGCATCTCATAGCGCGCAATCGGTGCAGCGGTCTGCGCCATGCCGAACTCGGCGATCACAACACTGGCAACGCCGGCCAGCGCGATCTGGCGAACAGTCATCTTGGTCATCAGCTCTCATCCCTCGGTTCGGCCGCACTCCGGCCCGTTCCTTTTCGCATGACGTCGCGCGGCCCGCTTTTTTGTTTGGGCAATGCGACCATATCCGGATGCATCCTGTCAATCATGCTGCGCCAGAGCGGTGATCTTGCGCATAGTGTGGGCAGCTTTTGTGGAGCACTTCCCCGCACCGCGCCAATGGTCTAGCCCCCGCCCCATGATCCCCGTCACCGCCATCACCCATTCGCTCTCGGGCCTTGCCTGGCGCTGGCGCGGCGGCAACATGGAGCTTGGCGCGGGCAGCGGGCGGCTCGATGGTCTGGTCGATCAGCTGCTGCTCTCCCGCGGGGTCGAGCGCGACGACCTTGAGCGGCACCGCCGCCCGACGTTGCGCGATTTCCTGCCCGATCCTTCGATCTTCCGCGATATGGACAAGGCCGCCGCGCGGCTGGCCGATGCGATCACCGGGGGCGAGGCAATCGCGGTCTATGGCGATTATGACGTCGACGGTGCGACCAGCGCCGCGCTGCTGATCCGCTTCCTGCGCGATCTGGGGGTCGCGGCCCGGCCCTATATCCCAGACCGCCTGCTCGAAGGCTACGGCCCTTCCGCCGAAGCGCTGGTGCGGCTGGGGCGCGAGGGCGCGCAGCTGATCGTCACGGTCGATTGCGGCGCGATGGCCTATGAGGCGCTGGGAGCCGCGCAGGGCGAGGGCGTCGATGTGATCGTGGTCGATCACCACAAGTGCGCCGCAGAGCTGCCCCCGGCTACCGCGCTGGTCAATCCCAACCGGCTCGACGAATGCGACGAAGCCGCAGCGCACGGCCATATGGCGGCGGTCGGCGTGGCGTTCCTGCTGGCGGTCGCTACCTTGCGCACGCTGCGCGAACGCGGCTTTCTGACCCATCGCCGCGCGCCCGATCTGATGGCGCTGCTCGATCTCGTCGCGCTGGGCACGGTGGCCGATGTCGCGCAGATTCGCGGGCTCAACCGCGCCTTCGTCGCGCAAGGCCTGCGGATCATGGCGCGGCGCGAGAACGTGGGGCTCGCCGCGCTGATCGACGCCAGCCGCCTGAAACGCGCGCCCAGTTGCAGCGACCTTGGCTTCGCGCTTGGCCCGCGCATCAACGCCGC
>CAIKKO010000038.1 GCA_903828025.1 uncultured Sphingomonadales bacterium | reverse complement strand
TGCCCCAGTTGAGCACATGGCCGTTCGCGAAACTGTAGCTGCCGCCCGCGACGCCCTCAGCCTCCTCCTTCCAGTAGTCGCTGTTCTCCCACACCGAGGCGACGACGTCCGCGCTCAGTTCCTTTTGCCGCCGTTCGAGCACGCGGATGTAAGAGGGGTGCGCGGACGTGAAGTGATAGGCGTCCGAGCAGTTTTCAAGCTGCAGCTTCCAGTTCGCCTCATACGTGAAGGTCACCTGCCCCGGCACCAGTTCCAGCCCCTCCTCGCTCTGGTCGGCGATCAGATCGAGCAGCTTGGCCGCCTCGCCCAAATAGTCCTCCAGCGGCGGCACATCGGCGGCCATGCTGCCGAACAGAAAACCGCGATAGGCATCGAAACGCGGCAGCGCGGCGAGCCCGTGGTCGCTCTGCTCGAACGCCGCGCTATAGCAGCCCGCGCGCTGCGACTTGACCGCCTTGCTGCGCCCCGCGCTGTCGAAGCTCCAGCTGTGATAGGGGCAGACGTGGAGCCGCGCGTTTCCGGCCCGCGTCTGCGCCAGCCGCCCGCCCTTGTGCGGGCATGAATTGACGAAGCCGCGCAGCACCCCCTCACCGTCACGCTGCACCATGACAGGGACACGGCCCATCGTGGTGGTGAAGAAATCATGGGGGTTTTCCGCCTGCGACTCGATGCCGAGGAAAACCCAGCCGCCTTCGAAAATTTGCGCGATTTCGCGGTCGAACACGGCCTGATCGGTGAAGATCGAACGGTTGACGCGAAACACCCCGTCCTCGGGGCGATCATCAACGAACCGGATTACATCCATCACGCCGCCCTTTCCTCAGTCGATCACCGCTTCGACCAGCGTCGGCCCGTCCGCCGCGAGCGACCACGCCAGCGCCGCATCGAGCGAGGCCGCATCGGCGGCGCTGCGCCCGGCAATGCCGTGCCCAGTTGCCAGCGCGCAGAAATCGAGCTCGGGAAACTGCGTCCCCACAAGGGTCTGCAGGCCGAACAGCCGCCCGAAGCTGTGCAGCGCCTCGTAGCGCCGGTTCTTGAGCACGATGAAGCTCACCGGTAGCTTCAGTTGCGCCGCCGCATGAAGGCCCTGAATCGCATACATCGAGGCACCATCACCCAGCACCGCGATCACCTTGTCCCCCGGCCGGGCCAGCGCCATGCCGACAGCTGCGGGCAGGCCGTGCCCCAGCCCGCCGCTGGCGCAAGTATAGAACGTGTTCTTGGCCACAATCGGCAGATAGTCGTGCATCGGACCCCGGCTGGAGGCCGCTTCTTCGACAATCACGCTGTTCGGGCTGCGCAGCGCGGCGAGGCGCTGGAGCACAAAGGTATCTGTCATCACCGAACCATCGAGCACAGGCGGCAGCGCGCGGGGCGCAGGTGCCGCGCGCGCGGCGGCAGGGCCGCTCTCCAGCAATAACGCCAGCGCCTGCCGGGTATTTGCGACAATCGCGGTGCCGACCGGGGCCCATGCGGCGTGAACATGGTTGTCGCCGATCAGCCAGACCTCGGTGCCCTCGGCGATATGCGGTCCGTGCCCCTCGACATGGTAGAGGTTCATCGGCCCGCCGAGCGCGAGCACGACATCATGCCCCGCCAACGTCGCCACAATTGCCTCGCGCCCGGCGGTCAGGAACCCGGCGAACAGCGGATGGTTCTCGGGAAAGCTGCAGCGGGCGGACAGCGGCGCGACCCAGACGGCGGCCTGATGCTGCTCGGCCAGCGCGATCACTTCGTCCCACGCGCCGTCGCGCGCCACGCCAGCCCCCACCACCAGCGCAGGCCGTGCGGCGCGGTTCAGCGCCTCGGCGCATTCCGCGATGGCCGCATGGTCCGGGGCGCGGGCGGCGAGAATGCGGCGCGCAGCAAAGGGCTCGCCCGGCTGGTCCCAATCGTCGATGGGAATGGAAACGAACGTCGGCCCGCAGGGCGGCTCCATCGCCACGTGATAGGCGCGGGCGATGGCGGCCGGAACATCCTGCGCCCGCGCGGGCTCGCAAGCCCATTTGATGAACGGTTGCGGAAAATCGACCGCGCGCTCGGCAAACAGGAACGGCTCGTAGGGCAGGATCGAGCGCGCCTGCTGCCCCGCCGTCACCACCAGCGGGGTCTGGTTCTTGTAGGCGGTAAACAGGTTGCCCAGCGCATGGCCAACACCCGCCGAGCTGTGCAGATTGATGATCGCGGCATTGCCCGTACCTTGCGCAAAGCCGTCTGCCATGCCCAGCACGACGCTTTCCTGCAGGCCCATCACATAGCGGAAATCTTCCGGAAAATCGCGGAACATCGGCAGCTCGGTCGAACCGGGATTGCCGAAGATGGTCGTCATGCCCAGCTCGCGCAGCAGGCCGACGGTGATTTCGCGAACGCTAGGCATGCTCTCTCCCGGTGTGCCGGACCTATGCCGACATCAGGCGCAACATGCCCTGTCCTTGCCTTGGCCTCAATTGCTATCTCGCTGAAAAGGCATAAGCACGCAGCAGGGACTGCGGCAGACGGCGGGATTGGCCCCAAAGACCGCATCGGGGCAACCCGCGCAAAAGGAGGAGATCAGGCATGCTGTTGAAGGTCGTGATTGTCGGCGCAGGTGCCATGGGCTGTTTTCTGGCCGCGCGGCTGGCCGGGGGCGGGCATGACGTCACTGTGGTCGATGTCGACCAGACGCGGCTGGATGCCATCGCGCACGAGGGCATTACCCTCCACGATGACACCGGCACCGCCACGGCGCGGGTGCGGGCCTGCCTTGCCGCAGAGGCACACGGACCGTTTGATCTCGTCACTTTGATGACCAAAGGCATGTTCAGCGCCGCCGCGATCCATTCAGTCGCCCATCTGGCGCCGCACAATCCCCGCGTGCTCACGCTGCAGAACGGGCTCGGCAATGTCGAGGCGATTGCCGAAGTCTTCCACGCCGACCACATCCTGTGGGGCGTGACCGACTTTCCCGCCGATCTCGAAGGGCCCGCACAGGTCGCCTCACACGGTGCCGGGCACATTTCGCTGGGCGGCGCGAACGAGCGCGCGCACAGCCATGCCGCCGCCGTGGCCGAAGCGCTCAACCGCGGTGCACTCAACGCCGCTGTCGATCCCGAAGTGCGGGTCGCGGTGTGGGAAAAGGTGGCATTCAACGCCGCGCTCAACGCGCTCTCGACGATTACCGGCCTCCCCGTCGGCGGGCTCGATTGCCCTGAAGGCCGCCGCATCGCCGCCGCCGTTGCCGAAGAAACGATTGCCACCGCCGCCGCGCACGGTGTGCCGGTCGATCCGGCGCGGGTCTTTGCCAGAATCGACCACGCGCTCGCCAACCACCGCGCGCACAAGCCCTCGATGCTGCAAGACCGGCTGGCCGGGCGCCGGACCGAGATCGAATCGATCAACGGCGCGATCGTGCGCATGGCCGATCAGGCGGGCGTGGCCGCGCCGACGACTCGCTTGCTCGCCGATCTGGTCCGCATGGGCGACCCACGCGGATAGCCCGCGCGCCGATCCTGCATCGACACTTGGCAAATTGGCGCGATTCCCGGCAGATTCTCGGCGCAGGAAGGCTGGACGCGGCCAGCGGTCCAAGCTAACCGGCGCGTCCAACCGATGGAGACCCTGACCCATGAATACTGCTGAACTCGCCGATGCCGTTGCCACCAGCGCCGGTCTGACCAAGGCCGAAGCCAAGAAGCTGGTCGACACCGTGTTCGCGGCGATCACCGATGCGGCCGCTCGCGGCGAAGAAGTTTCGCTGAGCGCCTTCGGGAAGTTCAAGATCAAGGAAAGCCCGGCTCGCGAAGGCCGCAACCCCTCGACCGGCGCCACCATCCAGATCGCAGCTTCGCGCAAGCTGACTTTCGCGGCGGCCAAGTCGGTCAAGGACAAGCTCAACGGCTGATCCTGTTTGAGCTACATATGGCGGCGCGCGGGGGCCCAC
>CAIKKO010000037.1 GCA_903828025.1 uncultured Sphingomonadales bacterium | reverse complement strand
GCTGCGCATAAGGCGCGACGAACATCGTGGCGAAGAACAGCAGCCCGCAGACCACCGCCGTCAGCCCGGTGCGCCCGCCCGCCTGCACACCCGCCGCGCTTTCGACATAGCTGGTGACAGTCGAGGTGCCTGCCATCGCGCCGACCATGGTCGCCACCGCGTCGGTCATCAGAATGCGGTTGAGCCCGGGGATCTTGCCCGCCGCGTCCATCAGCCCGGCACGCTTGGTCACCGCGACCAGCGTGCCGATATTGTCGAACAGATCGACGAACAGGAACACGAACAGGATTTCGAGCAGCCCGATGCCCTGCTGGCCCGAAAGCCCGAACACGCCCGGAATATCGAGCTTGAACGCGGTGCCCGTCAGCGCGGCAAGGCTGTAGGGCTCGGTCGGCGCATGCACTTGCCCCATGAGCCAGCCCGCCAAAGTGGTCAGCACGATCCCGATCAGCATCGCCGCGCGCACATTCCACACCGCCAGCGTGCCGATCACCACCAGCCCGAACAGCGCCAGCGCCGGCCCCGGCTGCGTCACGCTGCCCAGCGCCACGAACGTCGCGGGATTGGCGACAACGATCCCGGCATCCTTCAGCCCGATAAACCCGATGAACAGCCCGATACCGCCCGCCACCGCCGCAAACAGGTGCTGCGGGATCACCGAGACGATCAGCTGCCGCACCCCCGTCAGGGTCAGGATCAGGAACGCCACGCCCGAGATGAACACGCAGCCCAGCGCAATCGGCCAGGGCACATGCATCTGCTGCACCACGGTGAAGCTGAAATAGGCGTTGAGCCCCATCCCCGGCGCGAGTGCCAGCGGGGTGTTCGCCACCATCCCCATCAGGATCGAGGCAAAGGCGGCGGCAAAGCAGGTCGCCGCCGCGACCGAGGCTACCGGCAGCCCCGCTTGGCCCAGGATCGCCGGATTGACGAGCACGATATAGGCCATGGTCAGGAACGTGGTGAAGCCCGCCAGCACTTCGGTCCGCGCCGTGGTGCCGCGCTCACTCAGCTTGAACTGGCGTTCGAGCAGGCCTGCCCCGCCTTCGGTCGCCGCTACCGCCGTCATGTCATTTCCCCCGCACAGGCGCTGTCCGGCATGGTCACGCCGGTAATGTCTCTCGCTTCAAGCTCCGCCGCCAACCGCAGCAGCGCGCCCTCGCCGCCCGGCTTGCCGATGAGCTGCAAGCCCAGCGGCAACGCCCCCGGCCGCCGCAGCGGCACCGCCAGCACGGGCAGCGCTGTGAACGTGATCGGCTGCGTATGAATGCCCAGATCCGAGCGCGCCGGGCTCATCACCCCGTCGATCACAATACGCGGATCGCTGATCGGCGGTGCCGCGCAGGGCGCAGCGGGCGCGAGCAGCACGTCGTATTCGGCAAGCAGCGGCTGCATGCGGGCCAGAAATTCCGTGCGAAACGCCAGCGCCCGCTCATACAGCGCTGCGGGCAGCAAGGCCCCGGCGATCAGCCGGTCGCGCACCGCCGGGTCATAAGCCATGGCGTTCGCGGCAAGGGCCTCGCGGTGCAGGTGGCCGCCCTCGTAGGCGGTGATCAGGAAGGCGGCGCTGCGCGCGCGCGCAATATCCGGCAGCTCGATCACCGGCGCATCGGGCGCGATGGCATCAATCGCGGCGAGCTGCGCCGGATCGGCATTCGCGCGGAAACGGCCGCCCAGCCGGGCCACGCGCGGCCGTGCCACCGCGTCCGGCACTGGCTCTCCGCGCAGCACGCCCCACACCAGCGCCATGTCGTCCAGACAGGTCGTGAACGGCCCCACATCGTCGAAGCTCTCGGCAAACGGAAACGTGCCCGCCAGCGGCAGCGAACCATGCGCCGGCTTGAGCCCGTAAAGCCCGCAAAGGCTCGCGGGAACGCGCACCGACCCGTTGGTATCCGATCCCAGCGCAAACGGCACCAGCCCCGCCGCAACCGCCGCCGCCGATCCGCCCGAAGAACCCCCGGCGAGGCGCGCGGGATCGTGCGGATTGCGCGTGGTGCCATAATCGGCGTTGACCGTGGCAAACCCGTAAGCAAACGCATCCATGTTGAGCGTGCCGCACAGCACCGCGCCCGCGCCGCGCAGCCGCCGGATCGCCTCGGCATCGGTGGCGGCGGGCGCACTGGCAGCGCGCGCGGCAGACCCCGCCGTGGTCGGGTGGCCCGCCACATCGAACAAGTCCTTGACCGCATAAGGCACGCCCGCGAGCGGGCCGGGATCGCGCTTGCAGGCCACGGTGGTCGCAACCGCAGCCGCTTCGGCCATCGCGCGCTCGGCCAGCACGCGCGTCACCGCGACATGCGGATCGGCGGCCAGCGCATCGAGCGCGCGCGTGGTGACCGTGATCGCGGAAACCTCGCCCGCGCGAACGGCAGCGGCGATTTGGGTCGCCGTCCTCATGCGCTGTCCTCGCCCAGCACGGTCCGGGCATGGCGGGTGAGCAGCGCCAGATTGGCGGTCACGCCGGGGCGGCATGCTTCCGGGATCGGCAAACTGATCGCCTCTGCGCGCGCCAAAGCCGCCGCCTCGTCCTGCGGCGGCAGCGGCAGCGCAGCGGCAGCAGCCAGCGCCTCCCCCTCCTGCCGGTAACGCCCCGCGAGCCAGGCGCAGACGAACAGCTGCAGCTGGTGGAAGATCATCAGCGGCAGGATCACCATGCCCACTTGCGCCGGGGCAAACAGCGCGCCCGCCATCGGCACGCCCGAGACAAGGCTTTTCTTCGAACCGCAGAACAGCAGCACGATGGTATCTGCGCGCGAAAGCCCCGCTGCGCGCGCCGCGATGCCGTTCACGAAGATCACCACCGCCAGAATCGAGGACGAGGCCACCAGCAGCACGCCCAGATCAAACGGCCCGACGCGCTGCCACACCCCGTTCACCACTGCCGCGCTGAACGCCGAATAGACCACCAGCAGCACTGAGGAGCGGTCCACCGGCTGGAGCAGCTTCTTGTGGCTATCCACCCACGTGCCGATCACCGGGCGCAGCAAATGCCCCGCCACGAACGGCAGCAGCAACTGGCTCGCGATCTTCTGCACCGAGCCCAGTCCATCGACCCCGCCCGCGCCGCCGGAATGGATGAACAGCGCGACCAGCAGCGGTGTCAGCACGATGCCGACCAGGTTGGAGAGCGAGGCGCTGCACACCGCCGCCGCGACATTGCCGCCCGCCATCGCGGTAAACGCAATCGAGCTCTGCACCGTGGAGGGCAGGAGCGCGAGGAACAGCAGCCCCACCGCCAGCGAGGGATCGACCACCCAGCCCGACCACGCGCGCCGAAATCAGCCCCAGCACCGGAAACAGCACATAGGTAAACGCTAGTGTCATCAGATGCAGCCGCCAGTTGCCGATCCCCGCTAGGATCGCCTCGCGCGATAGCTTGGCCCCGTGGAGGAAGAACAGCAGCACGATGGCGGCATTGGCGGCCAAGTCGAACCCGGCCAGCACCGCCCCGCGCGCGGGCAGCACGCTGGCGGCCACGACGCAGCCCACCAGCCACAACAGGAACGGATCGACCGACGGTAGTTTGATGCGCGCTGCCATGGTTCCCCCCGCTATGCCGCGCCGACCCCTACCGATCCAACGCAATGAACCGGACGGATTGTTGCAAAAAAGAGCGCGGCAGTCACGTGCAGGTTACTCCGCTGTCGCGCGTGGCAGGACAAGGTTCATCACAATCGCGAGGACGGCTGCTGGCAGCACGCCCGAGGTGACCAGAATCCGCGCCGTCTCGGGCAAATGCGCCACCGCGGCCGGTTCCAGTTGCAGCCCCAGCGCGAGCGAGAGCGGCACACCGAACACCAGCATGTTGCGCTGGTTCCACTCCACCGCGCTCAGCATCGCCAGCGCCGCCGAGGCGACCATGCCGAACATCACGATGACCCCGCCGCCGAGCACTTCGATGGGGATCGTGGTGATCACCGCCCCGATCTTGGGCACCAGCCCGCACACGATCAGGAACAGCGCGCCGAGCGTCACGACATGGCGGCTCATCATGCCGGTGATCGCGATCAAGCCGACGTTCTGGCTGAAGGTGGTGTTGGGCATCGCGCCGAACACCGCAGCAAGCGCGGTGCCCACCCCGTCCGCCGCGACCGCGCCTTGCAGTTCGGCATCGGTTGCGGCCCGACCCGCCGTGCCCTCGCAAATCGCCTCGACATCGCCGATGGATTCAATCGACGAGACAAAGCCCGTCAGCACGAAACCGAGGATGGCGGAAGCCGAAAGCGCGAAGCCGAAGTGGAACGGGCTCGGCACCATGACCACCGGCGCGGCGGCCACCGCTTCGAACGAAATCCGCCCCATCGCGAGCGCCACCAGATAGCCCGCGAGCAACCCGAGCAGCACCGAAGCCGTCGACCAGATCCCGCGCGCGAAGAACTTGAGGCCGAGCGTCGCGAACACGACAACGCCCGCCAGCAGCCAGCTGCTCGGCGCGCCGAACGCAGGTGTGCCAATCGCGGGCACCCCGCCGGCCGAATACTGCACCCCGATCCGCATCAGCGAGAGCCCGATCATCAGCACGACCAGCCCCGTGATCAGCGGCGGCAAGGCAAACCGCACGCGCCCCACAAACACGCTCATACCGGCATGAAACAGCCCCCCGATCAGCGCCGCCGTGGTCAGCGCCGCCATCGCCTCAACGCCCTTGCCCGCCACAATCGGGATCATCACCGGAATATAGGCAAAGCTCGTTCCCTGCACGAGCGGCAGCCGCGCGCCGATGGGGCCAAGCCCCACCGTCTGCATCAAGGTGGCAATCCCCGCGAACAGCATCGACATCTGGATCATGTAGATCAGCGCCGACGGATCGCTCGAACCGAACCCGAACCCCGCCGCCCCCGCAATGATGATCGGCGGCGTCAGGTTCGAGACAAACATCGCCAGCACATGCTGAATGCCCAGCGGCAGCGCGAGGCTCAGCGGCGGGACAAAATCCGGATCGCGGGCCTGTTCGCGGGTGACGGCAGCGGGCGATGGCACGTGCGGCGGTCTCCTAAGCCAGCGCCATAAGGCGGTTGAGCGAGGTCCGTGCGGCCTTCAAAACAACCGAACGCGGCGTGCGCACCAGATCGCCGCCCCGCACCACCGCCCGGCCCTCGACAAACAAGTCGCGCACTCCGGTCGGCGGCGCGAGCACGAGGCCCGCAACCAGATCCCACGCGCCGGTCGAGGCCACATCGGCCATATCCCAAACCGCAACGTCCCCGCGCAGGCCCGGTTTCAGCTGCCCCAGATCGCGCCGACCCAGCACTTCAGCGCCGCCGCGCGTCGCCAGCCGCAGCGCCTCGCGCGCGGCAAACGCGGTCGCGCCATGGGTCACGCGCTGGAGCAGCATGGCCTGCCGCGCCTCGCCCAGCAGGTTGGCGCTATCGTTCGAGGCCGAGCCATCGACCCCCAGCCCCACCGGCACCCCCGCATCCACCATGCGCCGCAGCGGGGCGATGCCCGAACCGAGCCGGCAATTCGATCCCGGACAATGCGCCACGCCGGTGCGTGTGCGCGCAAACAAGTCGATCTCCGAATGATCAAGCTGCACACAATGCGCATGCCACACGTCCGGCCCGGTCCAGCCCAGTTCCTCGGCATATTGGCCCGGACGGCAACCGAAGCGCTCCAGACTGAACGCGACGTCGTCGGCGTCCTCGGCCAGATGGGTATGCAGCATCACGCCCTTGTCGCGCGCGAGCAGCGCCGCATCGCGCATCAGGTCCCGGCTCACCGAAAACGGCGAACAGGGGGCAACGCCCACGCGTACCATGGCGCCATCGGACGCATCGTGGAACCGGTCGATCACGCGGATGCAATCGGCCAGGATCGCATCCTCGCGCTCGACCAGACTGTCGGGCGGCAGGCCCCCGGCGCTTTCCCCCACGCTCATGCTCCCGCGTGTCGCGTGGAAGCGCAGGCCGATCCCTTCGGCGGCATGGATCGTATCATCGAGCGTCACGCCGTTCGGGAACAAGTACAAGTGGTCCGAACTCAGCGAGCAACCCGAAAGCGCAAGCTCCGCCAAGCCCAGCTGCGTCGCGGCAAACACATCGTCCGGCGTATAAGTCGCCCACACCGGATAGAGCCGCCCCAGCCAACCGAACAGCGACGCCTCGGTCGCCCCCGGCAGCGCCCGGGTCAGGGTCTGGTACAAGTGGTGGTGCGTGTTGACGAGCCCGGGCGTCACCACGCAGCCCGCCGCCTCGATGATCACATCGGCGTGCCCGGCCAGCGGCGCAAGTTCGGCGGTGGTGCCGACCGCGAGGATCACCCCGTCACGCAGGGCAACCGCGCCGTTCGCAATTTCGCTGCCTGCATCGTCCATCGTCGCCACCACAGCGGCGTTCCGGATGAGCGTAAGGGTCACCTTACCAGCCCCTCATTTCGGCGGGTTCGCTTCGTAGCGGCCCCAATGCGTGACGATTTCGTCCACGACTTTGCCGCCCACGCGGTAGAGGCTCTCCAGCGCGGCACTCATCCCGGCATAGCCTTGATTTTCGCTCAGCAGATAGGTGGCGGCATCGGTGCCCGGCGGCGGCATTGTGAAATTGCTGCCCGCGCGCAGCACCATGACCCGGTTCCGGTCTGCCCGGCCGACTTTGGTGAGATATTCGATGGACTGGAACGTGCCGGTCTCCTCCATCGCGGAAGTCACGAACTCACCTTTCCCGCGTGTCCAGAACTTGGTCCAGTCGTTGGCCCACTGGGTCATTTTCGCGCCGTGCCAAAAGGTCATTGCCGCCAGATTGTCGCCCTTGAGCACGAAGGGCGGTTTCTGCGCATTGGGATAGCCGGTGAAATGCGCGCGGGCGGCCGCAATCTGCGGATCATCAGGCAGCGGGGTATCCTTGGTCAGCGCAAAGGCCCAGTCCTGCAGCGCCGGGTTGAGTTCGAACATCTCGCCGTTGACGGGCTCCAGCGGCGTCGGGTCTTCCGGCCCTTTGCTGTGGAGTGCGAAGTAGCCGCTCTTCCACCCGGCCGGAATCTCGCGCGCGTCGATCTCGTGCGCCATGTCGCCGTCGATCAGGTAATGCGCCCAGGCCGCCGAACCGACCGAAGCATCCGCCGGATCAATCCCTGCAATCCCCGCCACCAGCCAATAAGCCTTCGAGAGATCGAGCCGCTCGTCCAGTCCCAGCGCGAGCGCGGCGGTGGCGGACTTGATCGAGCCCATGCCAGTGACGATCGCCAACACACCCGTTTCGGGATCATAGGCCAGATTGTGCCACCCTTGCGGAAATGGCAGCGTCTCGGTCAGGTGGCGGCGCTCTTTCCAGAGCTGGAATTCACCCGGCTTGTCGCCGGTATCCGCGCCGATTTCGAACATGGTGACGACCACCACGCGCACCGGCAGCTTCGCCGCGCAAGGCCGCGCAGGCGCGCAGGCTTTTACCGCAGCCAGCGTGGCCGCGTCCGCAACGGGTGCTGCGCAAGCGGGCGCAACGCTGGCCAGCAGCGCGGCAGCAAAGGGAACAAGGCGCGCGAAAGCGGACATGAGCGGGGCAGCCTTGAAGGAATATCGGCCTGAAGGAATAACAGCTTGAAGCGAAACGGGGGGCGGCACCAGCGCACCGCCCCCCGTTCCAGTCAGATCATCAGAACTTGTACTTCACCGATGCCTGGAAGCTGCGCGGCAGCTCGGGCAGCACATTCTGCGAAGCGTAAAGCTCGACAAAGTTGGCGCGGAAGTAGCGCTGGTCGAGCGCGTTCTTCACGTTGACCCGGAAGCCCCAGTGATCGGTGTCATACGACAGGCCAAGGTCCACCAGCGTGTAGGCCGGCAGCTTCAGCGTGTGCGGATAATCCGCCCAGACCGAGGGGACATGCGACGCACTGACGCTGAGCGCGATGCCGTTGTTGAAGGCATATGTCGCGGTTCCGGAGAACAGGTTGCGCGGAATGCCGGGGCGTTCAGCATAAGTTGCATTGGGCACGGGGATGTAGCCGTTGGGCGCACCGCCATAGAGCAGGGACGGATTGACGCCATTGGCCTTCAGCAGATCGGCACCGTAGTAATAGAAGAGGATGCCGCCGTTGATCTGGCTGGGATAGACGACCTTGGTGTGGGTATAGGCGCCGGTGACGAGCAGGTGCTTGTCAACCGACCACCGCACTTCGCCTTCGATACCGGTGGTCTTGACCGCCTGGTTCACGGTCAGCGAACCACCCGTCGCGTAGTCGACGCGGTCCTGCTTGTAGATCGACAGCGCGGCATAGAGCCGATTGTCCAGCCAGCTGCCCTTGATGCCGCCCTCGTAGAGCTTCGACGCCGTTACCCACGAGTGATTGTAAACGTTGTTGGGATCAACCTCGGCCCCCTGGCCGACCAGGATGACCGACTGACGGGCAATCGTGCCATAGGGAACGAGGCCGAAGGGCAACTTGTAGTTCGCCGAAATGCTCCACGACCACGCGCCCTTGCTGTCGGTGGCCGTCGAATAGCCCTGCGCAAGCTGTGCCGGGGTGGTGAGTCCGGGGGTGGGCAGGTTGATGAAGAAATTGGTCGGGTCCATCTTCGCGATGTTCGCGGTGGAGGTGGCGCTGAGGTGATCGTAACGCGCCCCCGCCGTGACATCGAGGCCGAAGTTGAAATCGAAGTCGGACATCATACCGAACGAAGCGTCGGTGTAATGGCCGGTAAAGTAGCTCGAATAGCCCGTGTCGGTCTGGGTCGAGAGGAGACGAGTCGAGAGCGGCGTGTACCCTTCAGTCAGATCGACGCGGCCGAAATATTCATACCCGAAGTCATCCGCATGCTTGAAGTTGGTATAGCGGATTGCAGGCGAGGCCTGGATCGAAATCACGCCCAGACTGGTCTTGAACTTCTTTGAAACAACGATCTTGTCTTCAATGACATAGGAATCAGCAAACTGCGAGAAGCCGTAGGCGTTTTCGTTGAGGTTGCTGTAGGCGTCATAGAAGAGCTGGTTCTTGATTTCGAGATCATCGATATCGCCCCAGATCAGGTCCGCGTAGCCGGTCTTGACGATGCTGTTCAATTTGTCGTCGGTGCCGGTCAGCACATCACGGAAACTGAGCGTGGCGGTCCCCACACCGGTCAGCCCGTTGTCGGGACGATTGGTGGCGATGCACGCGTTGTTGAGACCGCTTACGAGAATGCCCCCACCGCAGAAGAACGAACCAAACGTCCCAAGTCCGTTTCCACCGTTGGCAGCCTGCGCTTCGCCTTCCGAAATCTTGCCGTCGCCATTGGTATCGAGCGGCTTGGCGTGGCCGGTGGTGTAGGTGCCCTTGTCGACCAGATCCTGCGTGACGCGGTTCCAGCCGCCGTTCTGCACGCCCTTGTAGTTCTGGTACATCCCGCCAAATTCAAGCCGCAGATCGGTGGTCAGATCGGTGACGAACGAGGCCTGGAGCAAGGTCTGCCGGGTGAAGATGTTGCGATAATAGCTGCCCGAATCGGTGACCGAGCCATAGAGGCTGAAGCCGAATTCGTGCCCGCCGATCTTGCCCGGTCCGACCACGCTGGCAGAGAGCACGTTGCCGTCCCAGCTGCTGCGGGTATATTCGATTTCAGCCTTGGGCTCGGCCAGATACGTGCCGTTGGCCGCGCGCGCGCTCTTGGGCACGAAGTTGATGTAGCCGCCGGTCTTCGACGGGCCCATGATCGGCGAGGCGGGACCGCGCACGATATCTATGCGGTCTGCCGCACCGATCGGGGTCGGGTAGTTGCCGGGGTTGTCGAGACGGCGCATGCCGCGGAAATAGACTTCGCCGGGGGTGCCGCGAATATCGAGCGAGCCGCTCACGCCGAAGAACGAGTTGGTGAACGTGCCCGGCGCTTGCGAAACCAGATCGTGGATATCGGTGATCCCGAAGCGTTCGATCTGGTCCTTCGAAACGGTAGAGGCCGAGCGCGGCGTTTCAACCAGCGTCTTGTCAAAGCCGAGGATCGAGCCGACGCCCTTGACCGGGAGCGCGCCGAGCGAGCCGACCACGACGATTTCGTCCTTGGCGGGCGCGGGTTCGTCGGCCGGTGCTTCCTGCGCGAAAGCCGGCGCGGTGAGCGCGGTGCAGCCCATGAGGACGACGAGGCTCTTCACGAGACCGCGCGAATGGGAACGGCGTGCTGATGTGTTCGGGTATTGCATTATGGTAACCCCCATGGACGCTTGTGCGGACCGCCTTCTCCCTGTGAAGGCTGAATCCCGCGTGGTTGAACCGCGCCCCTCCCGCTGACATTCGTGCCGCTATCCCAGACGTTCATGCCGCACTGCGGCAATTGCGTGGCTAGGTGCGCACTGTTGTTGTCTTGCGCCAATGCGGCGCTGCATCAAGACAGCTTATGACACCTTTCTGGCGCGCGCCATACGCGCCGCCTCAAACTGTGCAAAACGCTGTTCAAGATCAGCCTCAAGCCGCGCCTTTTCGTTTGCGGCCAGATATTTGCTGCAAGCCGGTGTTGCAAGATCGTCACATACTGTCACAGGCACCAGCTTCTCCGGGTCGGCCCAGAGCGTCGCGCCCGGCAAAAATGCATAGTGCAGCGCAGCGCGCGCGACGGTTTTGAGATCGCGGTACCCCAGCCCCTGCTCGCGCACCGCGCGCACATATTCATTGGTCATATCAGAGCGCAGCACACCCTGATCGTCGGTGCACAGCACCACCGGCACGCCATGCGCGCGGTAGAGGTTCAGGGGATGGTCCGCGCCTTTGACGCCAAGGATCACCGCGTTGCTGGTGAGGTTGATTTCAACCGCGATGCCATCCCGCGCCATGCGCGCCATGGTGTCCTCGGCATGATCCTCAAAGGCGATCCCCGTGCCGTGGCCAATGCGCTTCGCCCCCGCGTCGAGAGCTTGTTCGATATGGTCTTTGAGATCCTCGGGCGGCACCTGCCCCAAAGTCACTTCGCCTGCATGCAGAGACAGCTGCACTTTGGGATATTTCGCGGCCAGAAACCGGATCATCGCCATGTGCAGCCGGTAATCGCGCCGCGCGAGGTAGGCATCCTCGGGCATCACGATATTCACGCCGACAAACCGCGGATCGGCATCGGCCATCATGAAACCAAGGATCAGCGAGCGATAGACCTGCGCAGGCGGCAGCGCGCGCAAGGCCTGAAACAGGTAGTGCACCGCGACCTTGCAGCCGGGTTCTGCCGCCGCTGTGCCGCAGGTCATTGCCTTGGCCGATGCGGCCTCGTCGGCATCCAGTTCGGCGCGCGCCTTGGGGATCAGCGGGGCAAAGGCCTTGGAATCCGCCGCGTATTGCGCGCCCAGATCAGCCTCGGTGACCGGCGCATCGCCTGCCGCGCGCACGACCGAGGCCAGCGTCAGCGTGTTGTGATCCAGTTCGAGATACGACAGGTTGTCTCCTGCCGCGATGCGCCGGGTGGCCGCCAGCATCTGCGCGGTTGCGCCGCCCATCTTGCCAAAGCGCTCGAACGCGCGGAAAAACTGGGTGTGGCCAGTGGCGTCATTACGCCCCACGCCGCGCTGCCAGCCGCGCGTCGACATCGCATCGACCAGCTTGTCGAAGCCGAATTCATCGGTCGAAGCAAAGCGCTCGATCGCGCGCTCGGCCGGGCATGGCGGCGGCTCGACCCCGAGGCCCGACGCATCAACGCAGAAGCCTTTGGCCCCCGCCCACTTGAGGTAATCCTCGGCATAGATCGCGCCGCCAAGGTGGTTGTGCAGATCGCCGCCTTTGGGCATGCCGCGCAGCATCACCCGCAGCGCCGGGGGGCTGTCCTTCGCCTGTTCGATCAGCGCAGCGACCGCAGCCTCGCGCGCCGGGTCAAGCGGCAGCGGCCCCGCCAGCGCGGTAACGGGTGCAGCGAGCAAAGCTGCAAGGAGAACGGCACGCCATGGGGCGAGAGCTGCGCCGCGCACACGCCAGCCAGCTGCCGAACCGCCCCCTGCCATGTGTTGCTACCCCGACCCGAAAAATTACAGTTCCATGTGATTATGGCCTTGACCTGTTTCGTGCAAATGCAATGAATCGGGCAGAGCGTTGCAAAAATTAGGTAGGCCTGAGCGAGGGGATTTTTGGAGTGCCGGCGTTTTCCCGCTTCCTGCGCTATTTCATCGCGGTTGGCCGCCTCGGCTCGATCCGCAAGGCGGCGGACGAACTCAACGTATCGGCCTCGGCGATCGACCGCCAGATCCTCAATGTCGAGGCCGAGATCGGCATGCCGCTGTTCGAGCGCTTGCCCACCGGCCTTCGCCTCACGGCGGCGGGCGAGATCATGATGGCCGCAGGGGGGCGCTGGCAGAAAAACCTCTCCGAAGTGCGCGCGCAGATCGAGGATTTGCGCGGGCTCAAGCGCGGCCATGTCGAAATCGCGGTGATCGACGCGCTGGCCAAGGGTGTCATTCCGGCGGCGATCCGGTCGCTGCAGACCCGCTATCCCGGCATCACCATCGACGTGAAAGTAACCGGCAACGACCAAGTACGCCGCATGATCGCCAGCAACGAGGTCGATTTCGGCATATTCTTCGGCCCCGAATCCTATCGCGACATCACTGTGCGCGCCTTCGTCGATGTCTACCTTGGTTTCATCACCCCGGCCGGCCACCCCTTTGGCCAGCAGAGCGAGGCGCGCTTTTCCGCCTGCATCGGCTCGCCCGTGGTGGTGCCCTCCAGCGCGCTCGCGGTGCACCAGCAGATCGCAGTGCTCGAAGGCACCACCCGCGCGGTGCTCGACAAGAAGGCAACCAGCAACAACATCCAGATGATTACCAGCCTCGTGCTGCAAGGCGTCGGGATCGGAATCCTCACCTCGCTCGATGTGATCACCGAAGTGAAGGCAGGCTTGCTGTCTTTCACGCGCATTTCCGATTCCGTGTTGCGCCCGATGACGCTCGCGCTGTGCACCGCTGCCGCGCGCCCGCCGACGTATGCCGCCGATATCGTGCTCGGCGAAATCCAGAGCGCGTTCGGTCAGCTGGCCTATCCCGCCGCCGCCGTTCCGCTGCCCTGAATGCAATTCCCGTTGAAAAGCCGACCACCGCGCAATTGCCGTGCGTCCGGGGAAGCGGTAACCGCAAGGTTTGGATGAAGAACGGACCCGACCGGACATGACCGATACCGCCGCCCCCGTGCTGAACTACATTCCCTATGAGGATTTCCTCGCCAATGTGCGCAGCCTCTCGCGCAAATTGGCGGCGGACAGCTGGAAGGCGGATTTCATCATCGGCATCGGTCGCGGCGGGCTGGTGCCGGCGGTCTATATCAGCCACGAGCTGCAAGTGCCGATGCTCTCGATCGACCATTCCTCGAAAGTGCCGGGCTTTGCCGACGAATTGTTGCGCAAAGTGGCGGACAAATCCACCACCGGCACGCGGCTGCTGTTCGTTGACGATATCAACGACAGCGGCGGCACCATTGCCTATATCCGGGGCCTGCTGGCAGACAACGGCTGCACGCCGGAAAACTTGCGCTTTGCCGTGCTGATGGACAATTGCCGCTCCAAGGCGCGGGTCGATTATGCCGCCGAAGTGCTCGACCGGGATGAGGACAAGCGCTGGTTCGTGTTCCCGTGGGAAGCGGTGATGACCGCCGAAAAGCTGGCCGAAGAAGCGCTGGCCGTGCCAGAACGGCTGGGCTGACCGGCTGGGCTGAGCCTCAGCCGCCGAAAAAGCGAAACCCCGTCATCACCGCCCAGGTCACCGCTGCAACGCCCGCAAGG
>CAIKKO010000036.1 GCA_903828025.1 uncultured Sphingomonadales bacterium | reverse complement strand
TGGGTGTGCTGCAAGGGCCGCGCTGCGGTGAAATCGTGGCTGGCCCGCCGCGCGCCGGTCGATCCGGCCGCTTTGGCGTACAACGCGGCGGTCCTCGCGCTGATCGAGGCGGCGCGTGCCGCTGGCCGCCCGGTTATTCTGGCGACCGCTGCGCACTGGCGCACCGCGCACCGGGTCGCCGCGCATCTCGGGCTGTTCGACCAGATCATCGCAAGCTCTGCCCGCGCCAACCGCAAAGGCTCGGCCAAGCTCGCCGCCATCCGCGCGCTGCTGGGTGACGCGCCGTTCGACTATGTCGGCGATTCCCCGGCAGACCGCCCGATCTGGCAGGCGGCGGGCATTGCCTATACCGTCGATGCCCCGACCGGCGCGGCGCACGAAGCGCGGCTTGCCCCGCGCAAACGGCCGCTCAAGGCGCTGGTCAAGGCCTGCCGCGTCCACCAATGGGCCAAGAATGCGCTGGTGCTGGTGCCCGCGCTCACCTCGGGGCTGATTGCCTCGCCCCGCGCCATGGCGGTCGCCATCGCGGCGGCTGCGATGATGTCGCTGATCGCCTCGTCGATCTATCTGCTCAACGATCTGCTCGATATCGACGCCGACCGCGCGCACCGCACCAAATGGAAGCGGCCGCTGGCGCATGGCGACCTCTCGGTGCCCGCCGCGCTCGCCGCATCGCTGGTGCTGGCGGTGGTCGGCCTCACCGGCGGCTGGCTGGTCGGCGGCGCGCGCCTCACGTTCTGGCTCGCGAGCTATATGGCGCTGACAACCGCCTATTCGCTGCGGCTCAAGGCGATCATGGTGGGCGATGCGATCGTGCTGGCCTCGCTCTACACGATCCGCATCTGGATCGGCGGCGTGGCCATTGGCGTGCCGATCAGCTTCTGGCTGCTGCTGTTTTCGATCTTCCTGTTCCTCAGCCTCGCCTACCTCAAGCGCTATATCGAGATGCGCGATGCGGTCGATCAGCACCGCCTGCTGCATGGCCGGGGCTATGTCGGCGGCGACCTTGAGGTCGTGATGATGTCGGGCATTTCGGTGGGGATGGTCTCGATCCTCGTGCTGACGCTGTTTGCGCACGATCCCGCGACGGCGGCGCATTACCGCTCACCCGAACTGCTGTGGCTGCTGTGCATTCCGCTGCTTTACTGGCTCAACCGCATCTGGATGATGGCGCGGCGCGGCGAAGTGGAAGGCGATCCGGTCGCGTTTGCCATCCGTGATCGCCGCAGCATCTTCCTCGGCGCGATCATGGCGGGGATCATGCTGCTGGCGCTGTTCGGCGTGCCAACGTTCGTCTGATCTTATCCGTTCGAGCAGGGGTGCATCGTGGTTCAGGCCGGTAACAGGAACGCATGGCTACTCGCGGCGCTGCTCGCGTTTGCCGTGCTGCCTTATGCAGTGGCGAGCGTGCCCGATGCAGCGGACTACCCCAACCACCTCGCGCGCCATCATGTGCTGGCAGTGGCTGGCCTTGCCGACAATCTGAACCGCGATTTCATCGTCGCGTGGCGCTGGATCGGCAATCTCGGCGTTGATCTGCCGGTGCTGCTCCTCACCCCGCTGCTTGGCGTGGAACTGGCGACGCGCGCCGTGGCCGCGCTGATCGCGCCGGTCATGGTGATCGGCATCCTCCTGCTCTCGCGCGCCGCGCATGGCCGCGTGACCGCGAGCGCCGCGCTGGCGCTGCCGTTCGCGTTTGCGCTGCCGTTTCTCTACGGGTTCCTCAACTTCTGCCTGTCGGTCGGGCTCGCGCTGATCGTGGCGGCTTGGTGGTTCAAGGCCGGGCGGCGGAGCGCATGGACCGCAGCGGGCTTTGCCGCCGCTGCCGTGCTGGTGTGGACCGCGCATATCATGGGCTGGCTGATCCTGCTCACGCTGATCGCCGGGGCCGAACTCGCCAGCCTGCGTACGGTGCGCGCGGTTCCGGGCCGCGTGCTGCGCGCCCTGCCCTTGCTGCTGCCGGTGCTGCCGCTGCTGCTGTGGCGCAGCAAGGGCGCGGCGGCGCTGTTCTGGTATGCGCCGCATCTGCTCGAGCAAAAGGTGATGAACTTCGTCACCGTGCTCAAGGGTGTGTGGCTGCCGCTCGATCTCGCGATGACAGCGGCGGTCGGCATCGGTGCGCTGCTCGCGCTCGTCTGGGCCGGCAAGCGCAAGCTGGAGCCGCGCCTTGCGGCGGGCGGCGCGCTGCTGGTGCTGGCCACGCTGCTCGGGCCGTCGACCGCGCTGGGCAGCTGGGGCGCAGACTTGCGGCTCGCGCCTTATGCGGTGATGGTGTGCGTGATGGCCATCGGACCCGCCGCCGATACCCGGCGCGAGCGGCTGCTGCTGACGCTGGGCGTGAGCCTGTTCGTGCTGCGCTCCGCATGGATTTCCGCGCAGTGGCTCTCCGCCAGCCGCGTGTATTCGGCGCGGCTGGCCATACTGGACAGCGTCCCGCGCCACGCCCGCCTCGGCTTTCTGGTCATGGCCGACCGCTGCCGCACCCCATGGACGATGCGAGCGGACCGCAAGCTGGGGGCCTACGCCGTGGTGCGCCGCAATGCCTTCAGCAACACGCTGTTCCAGATCCCCGGCGCCGACATCATGATCCTGCGCGATCCGGCGGCCCGCCACACCTGGACCGACGGCTCACAGGAAATCGCCCGCCTCTGCCCCCAAGGCACGCCGGACATGGCAGAACTCGCCGCGCGAATGGCGCGAATGAAGCAGGCCGGCTTCGATTACCTCTGGGTAGCAGGCCTCCCCGCCGCCGCCCTTCCCACCGGTGCGGGCTACCGGATAGAGCGGACCTTGGAG
>CAIKKO010000035.1 GCA_903828025.1 uncultured Sphingomonadales bacterium | reverse complement strand
GTCCGCACCGGCGGCGGGGGCAAAGATCTGCGCTTCGTCGACCACCACCAGCGCCGGGAACCAGTGCTCGCGCGGGGCATCGAACAGGCCGGAGAGGAACGAGGCGGCGCAGCGCATCTGCCCTTCCATCTCCAGCCCCTCAAGGCTCAGGACCACCGAGGTGCGATGTTCGCGGCAGCGCCGTGCGAAATGCGCGATCTCGGGCGCGGAATAGTCGATCGCCTCGATCGCGACATGGCCATAAGGGCCGGACAGCGTGACGAAATCGCCCTCGGGATCAATGATGATCTGCTGGACCTGGCCCGCGCTTTTTTCGAGCAGGCGGCGCAGCAGATGCGATTTGCCCGATCCGGAATTGCCCTGGACCAGCAGACGCGTCGCGAGCAGCTCCTCCAAATCGACCAGCGCCGGGCTGCCGGTGCCGTCGAATCCCATATCAACCTTGAGTGTCATCCGCGCCCGCATGGCCCGTTTGCGCGCAGGCGGGCAAGTCCTGCGCGGGGCCTTATGCGCCAAATAGAGCGCTGGCACTGGCTTTGCCGCCCGCGTCTGGCTATCGGCGCGCGATGTCCATCACTGCCACGATCATGAACACGGCCACCGGCCAACCCATCCAGAAATTCACCTTCGGCCGCATGCCGAAGCCCTGGGTCAGCTTCACGCTGGCCAGCGGCGAACTCGTGACCGCCGACCGGGTCGAGGTGGGCAAGCCCGCACCGGGCAAAGTCGTCGTGCCGATCTCGGTGTGGGTGACGCCGAAGCGCTGAGCGGCGCGTTTCAGAACAGGCTGGCCTGCGGGGGCTGTGGCTCCGGCCCCGACTTCGGCCCCGACTCCGGCCCCGCAATCTCGCGCATCAGGTCATCCGCCAGCGCTACCTGCATCGCCGCTGCCTCTGCGCCATCCGCGCTCAGCCAGCGGTCGAACGCTTCGCCGGGCCGCAGGATCACCGGCATCGCCTTGGGATGCACGCGGCCGACGGTTTCGTTCGGCGCGCACGTCAGGAACGCGAAGCGGGGGCCTTCCTCGGTGGGCCGCCACAGCCCGGCGAAGGCGAACAGCGGGTCGCCCTCCTGAGAACTGGGAAGCAGATCGAACCAGTGCTTGCGCTTGCGGCCCGTCTGCGGATCGGGGGCGGCGGACCATTCGGAAAACTGGGTGACGGGCACAAGGCAGCGCCGCGCCGGATCGGCCAGCGCGCTGCGCCACATCGGCGAGGCGAGGTTGCGGATGTTGGTGATCGGGCGCTTGATCTCGCCAAACGGGGGCCAGCCCCAGCGCATCATCGCGAGCGCGCGGCCCGCGCCTTCCCTCACCACCACCGGCGCGGTCTGGTCGGGGTAGATCTCGTCCAGCGCAGGCAGATTGCGCCCCGCCGTCTCGGCGCGGAACATCTGCGCGATTGCTTGCGCGTTGCTGGTCATGCGGTAAAGGTTGCACATAACACGAACGAGCATAGCGGGAGAGAACGCGATGGCCACCCAGATCCGCCCCAACCTCGATTGCAGCGATGCCGAATGGCACGCGCGGCAGGAACTGGCGGCCTGCTATCGCATCTTCGATCTGATGGGCTGGTCCGAATCGGTCTATAACCACATCTCTTTGCGGGTGCCGGACGAGGAGGGCGCGTTCCTGATCAATCCGTTCGGGCTGCTCTATTCCGAAGTCTGCGCCAGCAATCTCGTCAAGATTGATATCGACGGCAACAAGCTGGACGACAATCCGCACCCGGTGAACCTCGCGGGGTTTACCCAGCACGGCTATTTCCACCGGCATCTGGGCTGGGCGCATGCGATCTGCCACGTCCACACCACGGCGACGATGGCGGTGTGCAGCCTTGAGGAAGGGCTGATGCCGATCAACTTCTATGCCTGCAATTTCATCGGCCGCCTCGCCTACCACGATTTCGAAGGCATCACCGTGCGCGCCGAGGAAGGCGAGCGGCTGCTGGCGAACCTTGCCGACAAG
>CAIKKO010000034.1 GCA_903828025.1 uncultured Sphingomonadales bacterium | reverse complement strand
TTCGTTCCCCTCGGCGCTGGCCTTTGCGCTTGAACTGGCGGGACAACGCGATGTGTCAGGCCGCGCACTGGCGTCGTGGAGCCAGACATGGGCGGCACGGCATTGGCGCGAGGGAGGTTTCTACCGCATGCTGACCAAGATGCTGTTCGGTGCCGCAGCACCAGATTTGCGCTATTTCGTGATGCAACGATTCTATCGGTTGGACTGCGCCTTGATTGAACGCTTTTATGCTGGGCAATCAACCTCTTTAGACCGCCTGCGCATTCTGTCGGGTAAGCCCCCGGTGCCGTTCTTCAAGGCGGTGAAGGTAGTGCTGGGCGCGCCTGCGCTCAGTCCTTTGACCCTGCCTGCAACTCAGCCTTGAGGTAAGCAAATCAACCAGAACTGCTAACCGGGAGGTGCACGGCACGGCGCTTGGCAGGACCGCCGCTCCAGTCGGCCAGCAAGCGGGCAGCAGCGATGCGGCCCGACATGGTCGCCATCGGAATACCAGGCCCTGGATGAACGCTGCCGCCGGCGAGATAAAGCCCTGGCACTCTGCCGCGCGCCCCCGCCCGAGCAAAGCTGCCCATCATGCCGTGGTTGACCCGGCCATAAAGCGCACCGCCTGTGGCTGGAAATAGCGCATGAAAGCCGCTCGGTGTGGTCACGACAGGATCGCCGCTGGCTTCGATGCTGAGACCGCAGTCCTGCATCAGGCCAAATGCGCGCGCGGTCAGGTCGGCGACGGCGCCCTCGTCCAAGGGTGCGCGGTCGCCATCGGCGGGTGCGTTGATCAGCGCGAGCAGGCGTTCGGGCGTGCCGGGCTGAAACGTTCCCGCCTCGCCCCGGTCCTGCGCGCAAAGATAGACGGTGGGCGCTTCGGTAATGCGCCGCTGCCGAAAGATCGCATCGAACTCGCGAGCATAGTCTTCGGCGAAGAAGACGTTGTGATGCTCCAGATCGAACCCGCTGGTACGCGCCGCCAGGCACCAGGTAACCGCTGACAGCGAGCGGGCCTGAGGCGCGGTAACCGGAACCGGACGCGCCTCGTCAGTCAAGGCCGAGATATCGCCGTTAAACACGACGGCGTCCGCCGCCAGACGCTCGCCATTGGCCAGCAGCACTCCCGCAACCCGGCCATGCTCGATGAGAATCTGCTGCATCTCCGCACCGAAACGGAACTGTGCGCCCTGCCGCTCGGCGAGGTGCTGGATCGCGCGCGCGACCTGATGGATGCCGCCGTTCACCAGCCACACTCCGTCCTGCTCGACATGGGCGATCAGCATCAGAGTGGCCGGGGCCGACAAAGGCGAGGCACCGACATACGTTGCATAGCGGCCGAACAACTGGCGCAGGCGGGGATCGCGAAAATCATCGCCAAGCGCACTCCACAACGTCCGCATGGGCATGGTGCGCCACATATCCGGCATGCGCCGAAGCCCCACCCGCGCCATCAGATCGAGCGGTGAGGGTCTCTCCGACGCAATGAAAGGTCCGGCCAGTGTGCGGTAAATGTCGCGGCTACGCGCGCAGAAGGCGAGATAGGCGCGGGCCTCTGCCGCTCCGGCGAAAGCCCCGATCGCATCGGCGGAGCGCGCCACATCGGCAAACAGATCGAGTGTGCCGCCCTTCCGCCACGCATGTCGCGCCAAGGTTTCCGCCGGGAGCAGGCCGAGATGGTCTTCCAGCCGCTCACCCGCATCGCCAAACAGGCCATCAAAGATCCAGCGCATGGTGAACACGGTCGGCCCGCCATCGACCGGAGCATAGGGAGCTGCTGCGCCTGCCATGACCTGCCGCATCTTGCCGCCGCAGGTCGCTGCGCGCTCGCAGACCGTGACATCGACCCCTGCCCGCGCCAGATCAGCCGCTGCGGCAAGCCCGCCCATGCCAGCTCCAACAACCACAACGCGGCGCGCGATCCGGGACCCTGCCATGGCTGTTGCAGTCACTCTGAACCGGCGAGCCCGCGCCGCCGCACGAGCTGGAAAAGACCAAGCCCCGCCTTCTGATCGATGCGCAAGTTGTGATACATCATGATCGTGAGGCCAGTGACGAGCGGCACCGCCCAGAGCGCCGGGTGCAAAGCCAGCGACGGCATCAACCGCACTGCGCCGAAGGCCAGAAATGCCGTGTAGACCGAGATTCCGGTGCCGACCAAGGATTTGACATGCTCCTTGAGCCACTTGACCGATGACGGGTTGCGCGAAAAAATGAACATCAGATTGGTGGTCGCTGCAGCGAAGCCGACCACCGAAACGCCCACCATAAGCGTCGTCATCAGCGGATGACAGATCTGGCTGCCCTTCCACGCGCAGACAACGGCGGCGAGCATCAGCGCGCACTGCAAGCCGATATTGAGCGGCGTGCGATTGGCCGCAAGATTGCGCCGATTGGTTACAACCAGCCGGCCATACCAGCCGAGCGTGATGGTCAGTATGGCGTTGTGCAGCATCATCCAGCCGAACACCCCGCGAATGAACCGGTCATCGAACTTGCCCACAAGATGCGGGTGAACGACCATGGGATCGCGCAAGGTCAGGAGGCTCATCGCCACGGCAAAGCACCCGGTGAGGAGCACGGCGCGCGTGAACACGCGGCCCCATTTGCGGTGGTTGACGCTGCCCTTGCGGCCGATCACAGGAATCCAGAAGGCCACGGCCGCCGTAGCGCCAGCCGCGATATGGGCCGCAATCAGGCAGCGAAATAGCAACAGTTCCATTGGGCCTCTTCCGGTTCCTCTCCACACCGACTATCACACTGGACAATTGACCTGTAAAGGAAAGATGACACATGATGGCTGCGTGGTGAGCTGAGTGACGCAAAATTCCAGGCTATTCCCGATTTCCGAAACCGCCCCCTATGCACCGCCGCGCCCACACTCGAGCGCGGCGGTGCTGGCGCTGCTGCGGGTGGCGCTGCGCGGAGACGGCGATTTGCTGAGCTTGCTGCCCGCCAGCGCCTATCGCGTGAATGTCGGCCCGCTGGGCTATTCGCGCCGACAGATTCTGATCGTCAACCAGCCCGATCAAGTGCGCCGGGTGCTGTCTGACCCGGAGGGCATTTTTCCCAAAAGCGACCTCATGGTCGATGCACTGGAACCGCTGATCGGGGATTCGATCTTCGTCTCGTCGGGCGAGACCTGGCGGCGCCAGCGCCGGATGATCGACCCCGCTTTCACGATGATGCGAGTCCATCGGGCCTTCCCGGCGATGCAGGAGGGCGCGGAGGCCTGCGAGCACATGCTGGACAAGCAGGCCGCAGAGGGCAGCGCGTTCTCGCTCGATCTGGCCATGAGCCATCTGACGGCTGACATCATTTGCCGGACCGTCTTCAGCACGGGCCTCGAAACCGCCGCGGCGCATGAAGTGTTCGACGCATTCACGGTGTTCGAACACAGCGTGGCGCAAGTGGAAATCCGCCGCCTGATCATGGACCGCGCCTGGACCAGCGTGCCGCAGCGCCGCTTTGTGCTGGAGGCTTGCGCGACGATCCGCAAGCATCTGGGAGACTTGCTCGATACGCATCTGGGCCCGCAAGGTGAGCACTTTGACGATATCGCAGCCGCTGTGGTTGCCGCCCGCGATGATCTCACGCACACCGCGTTTACCCGCGAAGAGCTGATCGACCAACTGGGCGTGCTGTTCCTCGCGGGGCACGAGACAAGCGCCAGCGCACTGACCTGGGCATTCTTCCTGCTGGCAATGCAACCGGCGCTGGTGGCGCGCATGCGGGCCGAAATCCGCGAACTGGCGGGCGAGAGCGGGCCGATCACGTTCGAGATGACCAAGCAGCTGCCCACGATCCGCAACATGTTTCGCGAAACCTTGCGGCTCTACCCGCCGATCACGTTCTTGCCGCGGGTTGCCACCGAGGCGACGACGATCGGAGGCCGCCGCGTGCGGCGCGGCGCGCTGGTCATGGTCGCACCCTGGGTGCTTCACCGCCATGCACGCTATTGGCGCGAACCGCACCGGTTTGACCCCGACCGGTTCCTGCCAGAACGCGAAGCGCAGCTCACGCCGGGTGCCTATATTCCCTTTGGGCTCGGGCCCAGGGTGTGCGCGGGCGCGGCCTTTGCGCAAGCCGAAGCGGTGCTGCTGATCGCACGTCTGTTCCGGCGGTTCGATTTCCATATCGTCAAACCGCAGTCGGTGCGCCCGGCAGCGCGGCTGACAACGCGCCCTGCACAACAGATCATGGTGCGCGTGACCCGCGCCGCGCCATGACCACCGTTTTGCTGACGTTAGGACGCCTGCCGAAGGCGCTCGATCTGGCGCGGGGGTTCAGCCGGGCCGGGTGCCGGGTGCTCGTCGCCGACCCGTTTGGCTGGACGCTGACAGGCGCCTCACGCCACGTCGCGCGAGAATTCGCCGTGCCGGCACCGCGCGCGGGCAAAGCGGCTTATGGCGCCGCCATCGCGCAAATCGTGGCGGATGAGCGGGTAGATCTGGTGGTGCCGGTTTCCGAGGAGACCATGCATGTGGCCCACGCGCAGAGCCGCTTCGCGCCCCATGTCCGCGTGTTCACGATGCAGCCGGACCAGGTGATCGCGCTGCATGACAAGGCGGGTTTTGTCCGCGCTGCGCGCGCTGAAGGCCTGGGCGTGCCGGAAACGGGCATGCTCGGCACCGATACGGCGCTTGAGCTGGCGCAGAGCGGCGATGTGATCGTCAAACCGGTGTTTTCCTGCTCGGGGCGCGGTGTGCGCATTGTACGCACCGGCTCCCCCCTCCCCGCCCCTGATCCGGCGATCCCGGCCATCGTCCAGCGCTTTGTCGAGGGCCGCGAAAACAGCAGCTGCACGATTGCCCATGATGGCCGCGTTGTCGCCACGATGATCTATCGGGGAACCGTAATGGCTGGCTCGGTCGCCATCAGTTTCGAGCGCGTGGAAATCCCGGCGATTGACCGCTGGATCGAAGCATTTGTCGGCGCAACCCGGTGGAGCGGGTTCATCGCTTTCGATTTCATCGTCGATGCATCGGGCACCGTATGGGCCATTGAATGCAACCCGCGTGCAACCAGTGGCCTGCATTTCTGGGAAGCGGAAGACATCGCCCGCGCGGTGCTCGATCCGGCGGCCACTGCGCCGGTCCGGGTGCGTCCGCAGCGGCACCTGCAGCAATTCTACGCGTGCCTGACTGAAGCACAGCTGGCCATGTTCCGCCGCCGGGGGTTCCGCGACCAGCTCAAACGGTTGATTGCCACGCGCGATGTCAGCTGGGATATGTCCGATCCTTGGCCTTTCCTCAGCATGATAGCCACTTCATGGCCAATCATGCGAAAGGCCATGGCCGAGCGCGTCCCGTTCGGCGAGGTCGCGACCCTGGATATGGGTTGGTTTGCCGATGAGGCTCCCGAGAACTGACGAATTGGGAACTCTGAATCACTTTTTCTGCGGCGTGCGCCGGTGCAGCAAATCGGCCAGATGAACCGGAAACGAAGCCGCCAGCGGCAGCGCGATCCATGGCCAGGCCGCGCCCACCAGCGCAGCCCGCAGGCCCAGCATCATCAAGGCAGCGGGGAGGAGAAGGAGCAGGACATCGTCCAACCTCCGCCCCGCACGCAAAAGCAGCAGCACCTCGACCGCCAGCACGATCAGCACGACATCTGCGGCGTGGCCGCTGGCGAAGAAAGTGGCGAAATCGGGCATGCGAGCCTAAAATGCCCCTTTGAGCTGGATCACCTGCCAGTTGAGCACGCCCGCGATGGTCACCCATACGAGATAGGGCGCAAGCAGCAACGCGGCGGTGCGCGAATAGCGGGCGCAGACCCCGATCAACACCGCGATCGAGATCCATAGCGCGACGAGCTCGATCACCGCCCAGTCCGGCCGGTGAAGCTGGAAGAACAGCACCGTCCAGCTGACATTGAGCGCACCGTTGAGCGCAAACAGGCCAATCAGGGTATCGGAGGCGACGCGATCGGGTGCGGCGCGCCATGCGGCGACTCCGGCACTGGCAATAAGCGTGAAGATCACAGTCCAGATCAGGCCAAAGACGGCAGGCGGCGGGTTCCAACTCGGCTGCCTGATAGTCTGATACCAGCCAGTGGTATCAGTCATCGTACCGCCAACGCCTGCGACCACCAATGCCGCCAGCGAAGCGATGGCCACAGGCAAAAGCCACGGCTTCGTCAATGGCGCACCGCACCGATACCCAGCAGGTGCGCCGTATCCTTCAGGAAGATGCGCAAGTGCGCCATGGGATCGGCCCTAACCAGCTTCTTGTTCATATAAGCCTGCCAAGTCAGCTTCTGCACATCGGGATCCGCGCACATCGCCACGAACCGTTCACGGCGCTTGTCGCTGGAATACCAGAAGTATTGCATCATGCCCAAAATCCAGAACACCCGGCCATGCTCGCGCATGAAGCTGCGGCGCGCCGACTTCAGCGCGGCCGGCTGGCCAGTCATCAGGAACTTATGCGCGGCTGAGGCGACATGGCGACCGCCGGTCATGGCATAATAAATCCCCTCACCCGAAGCCGGCGCCACGATCCCGGCAGCATCGCCCGCGACAATCACATCGCGGCCATTGTCCCAGCGCTTCAAAGGCTTGAGAGGGATCGGCGCGCCTTCGCTGCGGATGGTTTCGCAATTGGTCAGCCCCATTTCGGCGCGCATCGTCTGGACCGCACCGCGCAGGGAAAAGCCCTTGTGCGCGCTGCCGACGCCGATGCTCGAGGTTTCGCCATGTGGGGAAGACCCAGGCATAGAAATCGGGTGAAAGCCGGCCTTGGTAAATCACGTCGCAGCGCGAGCCGTCAAAGCCTTCGGGCGTGGCGGGGGGCGACTTGATGATCTCGTGGTAAGCGAACACGCATTTGACGTTTTCGCTGCCGGGCAGGCTGTCGCGCGCCACGGCGGAGCGCGCGCCATCGGCGCCGATCACCACTTTGGCGCGCACGCGCTGCTCAGGCCCGCCCCGGCTCTCGCGGTAGACGACGACCGCGCCTTCCTGCCCGTCGCGCTCAATCCGCTCAAACGTACCGGTGCGGCGCTCTGCCCCCACTTTGGCGGCGCGGGCGCGCAGCCATTCATCGAACACGTCGCGATCGACCATCCCGACATAGCCGATCTCGCCCACCGGCATATCGACAGCGCGGTCTGATGGGGCGACCATGCGGGCCGAACGCGCGCGGGCCACCAGCAGGCTTTCGGGCACAGCGAATTCTTCCATCAGGCGCGGCGGGACTGCGCCGCCACAGGGCTTGATCCGTCCTGCGCGATCAAGCAGCAGCACCGTGTGGCCGATGCGGGCCAAATCGGCTGCAGCGGTAGCCCCGGATGGCCCCCCGCCCACGACAATGGCATCGAAATCGATCTTGCTCATGCTTCTGCCTCCCGCAAACTGATCGCAGCGGGGCGTGCAGCAATCCGTGCTGCCATCACCGCAGACGCCATGAACAAAAGCGCCTCGATCGAAAAAATGGTCTGGAACGCGCGCCCGTCGCTTTCCGCATGACGCGCCAGATCGACTCCGATGGCGCCCATGAGCCCGCCGAGTCCGAACGCGATGCCTTGCGCCGCGCCCCATACGCCCATGCGCACGCCTTCCTTGGTATCGGTGCCGGAGCCCGCAAGGCTCATCATCGCGCCGATGGCGGAGACCGCGAATATCCCGTTGGCGAAGCCCAATGCCGCAATATTGCTCGCGAGCGGCCAGCCCGGCCCCACGCCGGCGCCCACGGCAAGCCCTGCGAGCGCCAGCGCTGAGCCGACACAGCC
>CAIKKO010000033.1 GCA_903828025.1 uncultured Sphingomonadales bacterium | reverse complement strand
GGTGATCACGCGCTATGTCGCGCTGGTCGATCCGGAAAGCGTGGGGCTGGGGGTGACCGCGTTCGTGCGGGTGCGGCTTGATCAGCAGGACGACCGGCATCTGGCCACGTTCGAAAACACCGTCACCGGATTTCCCGAAGTGATGGAATGCTACCTGATGACGGGGGATGCCGATTACCAGCTGCGAGTGATCGTCAAGTCGCTCACCGCGTTCGAGGATTTTCTGCGGCACAAGCTCACCCGGATCGAAGGCGTGGGGCAAGTGACGACCAGCTTTGCGCTGCGCCCGATCATCTACAAGACCGCGATCCCGGTGGCACCGCCCCCCTCTTGATCCAAACCGTCTTGATCCAAACCGGCCCAGCGCGGCGCGCAAGGGCGGCGCAGTCTGGTTAAAAACGATAAAATGCCGCTCAGGCTTGGCGGCCGCATTAAGCAATTGGACATGTCTCGCGCTTAAACACCGGCGCGTCCCAAATCATGCCAGCGCTATACGTCGTATTACCCCGTTTATGGCCTATCGAAAGGGTCCCGGATGTCGAATTCTGCCTCTGCCAGTCTTGCGGTTGCCTTTGATCTTGCTGCCAGCGATCATGTCGGTGCGGTGCAGGACCATGAAACCCACGCCGCGCACGTCACGCTGGTCGGGACGGCTGAGGCGGGTGCCACGCTGACGCTGGCAGCCACCGGGGCGACGACTGTTGCGTCCGATACGGGCAAGTTTCAGTTCACGGATGTCGCGCTGGCGAACGGCGTGAACACCATCGAGATCGACGCGCACGATGCCGCGGGCAACAGCAGCAGAACGGCGCTCGATATCGTGCGCTCTGCGCCTGCGGACAGCGGCAATGTCGTGCTGGAGTGGAATGCGGCCGCGCTCGATGCGATCAAGAATAGCGCTGCGGTTCCGACCTTTGCCTCGCGGGGGCTCGCGATGGAAAGCCTTGCCGTGTTCGATGCCGTCAATGCGATCAATGGCACGTCCGGCTATGCGGTCACGGTGAAGGCCGTGCATGGGGCATCGGTCGATGCGGCCGTGGCGTCGGCCGCGCACATGGTGCTGACCTATCTGTTTCCGACGCAGAAGGCTGCGCTGGATGCCGTGTTCAACGCGGACCTCGCGCTCATTCCGGATGGCAAGGCCGAAACCAACGGCGTGGCAGCGGGTGAAGCCGTCGCGGCCCAGATCATCGCGCAGCGCAGCGGCGATGGCTGGAACCATGTGGTCTCGTTTCCAGGCGGCACAGCCGTGGGCGAATGGCGCCCCGAAGCGCCGAGCTATGCCGCAGCAGCCGATCCGCAATGGGCGACGCTCAAAACCTTCGCGCTCACCAGCCCGGACCAGTTCCGCGGGCCGCCGATACCGGATTTGACCTCGCAGGCTTATGCCGATGCCTACAACAAGACCAAGGATCTCGGCTCGGCCACCAGCACCACGCGGACCGCCGACCAGACCGAGATCGCGAAATTCTGGGCCGACGGCAAAGGCACCTACACGCCGCCCGGCCACTGGAACCAGATCGCGAATGACGCGGCCAAGGCCAGCGGCGACAGCATCAGCGTGGATGCCAAGCTCTTCGCGCAGCTGAACGTGGCGCTGGCCGATGCGGGCATCGCGGCGTGGGACACGAAGTATACCTACGCGACCTGGCGCCCGATCACGGCGATCCAGCATGGCGACAGCATCGGCAATCCCGGCATCACCGCCGACCCGAGCTGGCAGCCCTTGCTGGCGACACCGAACCACCCTGAATATGTGTCGGGCCATTCCACCTTCAGCGCCGCCGCGGCCGCCGTGCTGGATGCGGCATTCGGCACCCAGTTCAGCTTCGACACGACGTCCGAGAGCCTGTCCGGCGTGACGCGCAGCTTCGCCAATTTCGATGCGGCGGTGGCCGAAGCGGGCGAAAGCCGCATTTATGGCGGCATCCACTTCGAGTTTTCAAACACGGCCGGTCAGGCCATCGGCAAGCAGGTCGGCACCTGGGCCTTGCAAAGCTTCGACCACAGCCACGCGCCGACCATCACCAGCAATGGCGGCGGCGCGGCGGGCGCGGTCTCGGTGGCGGAGAACGGCCGGGCGGTCTCCACCGTCACGGCGACCGATCCCGATCCCGGCACGGTGCTGCACTATAGCCTGGCGGGCGGCGCAGACGCGGCGCTGTTCAAGATCAACGGCACGACGGGCGCGCTGCTGTTCAAATCCGCGCCCAATTTCGAAGCCCCCGCCGATGCGGGCCACGATAATGTCTATGACGTGATCGTGAGGGTCTCGGACGGCATGTATTCCGCCAGGCAGGCCATCGCGGTGACGGTGACCGACGTGGTCAACGAACTGCTCGTGGGCACGGCGCGGGCCGACACGCTGACCGGCGCGGCGGGCGACGATATCCTCAAGGCCGGGGCCGGCGACGATACCCTGATCGGCGGCGGCGGCAACGACATGCTGTTTGGCGGCGCGGGCAACGACAGCCTGATCGGCGGCGCGGGCAACGACATGCTGAAGGGCGGGGCCGGGGCCGACGCGTTTGTGTTCAGCACCGCGCCCGGCGCAGCGAACATCGACAAGATCGCCGATTTCAGCGCCGCCGAACACGACACGATCCAGCTCAACCAGGCGGTGTTTACCGCCTTCACCCATCTGGGCGCGCTGACGGCAGACGAATTCTATGCCGCCGCCGGCGCCACCAGCGCGCACGATGCGACCGACCGCGTGATCTATGACACGGCCACCGGCACGCTGTGGTACGATGCCGACGGCACCGGTGCAGGCGCCGCAATCGCCATCGCGCAGCTGAGCGGGCATCCAGACCTGGCGTTCAGCGATATCCTGATCGCCGCCTGATCCGCTTCCCGCGCTGGCGGGAGGAACGGGAAACCAGCCGTTTAAAGATGCCTCCGGCGGGGAAGGGCCATCGCCCTTCCATCCCGGGAGCGGGGGGGGCGACAGCAATGCTGCGCGGGGTGGGGTTATTGGACCTGTAACCGTAACCCCCTCCGTAACCCCCACCGTAACCCCTGTCACCGTAACCCCTCCTGTTTGGGGTGAGGCTGGTGTGGTTTCCATTCGCTTCGTCATTCCCGCGTAGGCGGGAATCCAGTTGGACCGTTCCGGTTTGCGTCGCGGGTCGGATGGGCCGCGGGCGGTGGTGCGTGGGGCTCTGGATTCCCGCCTTCGCGGGAATGACGACGGCGGAGTTTAGCGTGATGAGGGCGCCGGGTTTGCGGCCCGTGCCCCTCCACCACCTGCGGTGGTCCCCCTCCCCGTGCCGGGGAGGAATGGGGATGCAAGGGCGATGGCCGCAAGGGCGATTGCCCTTGCCCGCCGGAGGCTCTTTGTTCTTGCTGGCTGCGGGCATGAGAAAAGCCCCTCCGCTTGGCGGAGGGGCTTGGGGTTTTGGGT
>CAIKKO010000032.1 GCA_903828025.1 uncultured Sphingomonadales bacterium | reverse complement strand
GCACCGGCTGGATGTATCGCGTGATGGAGCGGCTGCGCACCGGCGATGCCGCTTTGTCCGAGATCGATATGTTGCAGCAGGTGACCAAGCAGGTGGAGGGCCACACCATCTGCGCGCTGGGCGATGCGGCGGCATGGCCGATCCAGGGCCTGATCAAGCACTTCCGGCCCGAGATCGAGCGCCGGATTGCGGAGAATACTCGGGAGGCGGCGGAGTGAGTAAGCATACAGAAACGCTCTTAGCGGCACGCGCTGAGTACAGAGCTTATCAGCGGCTTGTAATAGAAAACCCTGAACTAGGTTCTTGGGAGATGGCGCAAAAGCACACATTGCTGCCAGATGCCGATGCGCTGTGGTCTGCTTTGACTAAGGAATCAGAGCGCTACCTTTGGTTTCTTGGTTATATGTTAGATGTGTTTGACGAACTTCTGATCTTAGCACCGGAATACAAAAAGACGATCAAGCGCGATTTGGAATACCACAAAGAGTCTCTGGCTGCAGTTTTTGGCGAACGTTGGCACGATGAGTGTTCGGATGAACTTAAGGTATTAGTTCAAAACGTGACGAGGCTGGTAGTCTAATGCCTAAACTCAAAGTAGACGGCGTAGAGCTCGAAGTTCCTGCAGGCGCGACGGTGCTGCAGGCGTGCGAGCTGGCCGGCAAGGAAATCCCCCGCTTCTGCTATCACGAGCGGCTCTCCATTGCGGGCAATTGCCGCATGTGTCTGGTCGAAGTGAAGCCCGGGCCGCCCAAGCCGCAGGCTTCGTGCGCGCTGCCCGCCTCCGAAGGGCAGGAAATCCGCACCGACAGCGAGATGGTCAAGAAGGCACGCGAAGGGGTGATGGAGTTTCTCCTCATCAACCACCCGCTCGATTGCCCGATCTGCGATCAGGGCGGCGAATGCGATCTGCAGGACCAGTCGGTCGCTTATGGACGCGGCAAGTCGCGCTATGACGAGAACAAGCGCGCGGTCACCGAAAAGTACATGGGCCCGCTGATCAAGACGACGATGACCCGCTGCATCCACTGCACCCGCTGCGTGCGCTTTTCCGAAGAGATCGCGGGCGTGGACGAGATCGGCGCGCTCTATCGCGGCGAGAACATGCAGATCACGACCTATCTCGAAGGCGCGGCGAAGCACGAACTCAGCGCAAACGTGATCGATCTGTGCCCGGTCGGCGCGCTGACCAGCCGCCCCTATGCGTTCGAAGCGCGGCCGTGGGAGCTGAAGAAAACGCTGGGCATCGATGTGTCCGACGCGATTGGCTCGAACATCCGCATCGACAGCCGGGGCCGCGAAGTGCTGCGCATCCTGCCGCGCGTGAATGACGACGTGAACGAGGAGTGGCTGTCGGACCGCGCGCGTTATGTCGTGGACGGGCTGACGCGTCGCCGCTTGGACAAGCCGTGGCTGCGCAAGGATGGCAAGCTGGTCGCGGCGACTTGGCCCGAGGCGTTCAAGGCGATAGCGGCGATCAATCCGGGCGCGTCGCTGGCGGTGATTGCGGGCGATCAGGTGGATTGCGAGACGCTGTTTGCGGCGAAGGCCTTGGCGCGCGCGCTGGGGTCCAGCTTGCTCGAAGGCCGCCAGACGGGGCTGGCCTATACGGCGAGCAATATGGCGGCGGTGGCGTTCAATTCGACGCTGAACGGCATCGAAGAGGCCGACGCGGTGCTGATCGTGGGCAGCCACGTGCGCGATGAAGCGCCGCTGGTGAACACGCGGCTGCGCAAGGCGGCCAAGAAGGGCGCGAAGGTGTTTATCATCGGGCCCAAGTGGGATCCGACCTATCCGGCGACGTTCCTTGGCGATGATGCGGCGATCCTGAACGATGTGCCTGCCGAAGTGGTGGCGGCGTTCGAGGGGGCGAAGAAACCTGCGATCGTCATCGGCGGTGCGGGCCTTGCCAAGGGCGCGCTGGAAGCGGGTCTGGCCTTTGCCGAGCGGTTCAAGCTGGTGACCGACGAGTGGAACGGCTTCAACGTGCTGCATATGGCGGCGAGCCGCATGGGCGGGCTGATGTTGGGCTATGCGCAAGCTGGCGGGCTGGGCGATCTGGTGGCCGCCACGCCGAAGATGGTCATTTCGCTGGGTGCGGATGAGGTGGATTATACCAAGTTTGCCGGCTCCATGATCGTCCATATCGGCCATCATGGGGACAAGGCGGCGCATGCGGCGGATGTGATCCTGCCGGCTGCTGCCTTTACCGAGAAGGACGGCACTTACGTCAACACCGAAGGCCGCGTGCAATATGCCGAAAAGGCAGTGTTCGCGCCCGGCGATGCGCGCGAAGACTGGACCATCCTGCGCGCGCTGGCCGATGCCTTTGGCGTGAGCGTGGGCTTTGACAGCTTTGCCGAATTGCG
>CAIKKO010000031.1 GCA_903828025.1 uncultured Sphingomonadales bacterium | reverse complement strand
CGCGAAGGGCGTGTTGGAGACGAGCGGGCCGTAATAAATCTCCTGCCGGTTGCCGATCATTGGGCAGTTAAAGCTGTAAAGTTCCTTGACCTTGCGCTGGGCGCGCAACTCCGGGCCTTCCTCGGTTACGGCAACGCCAAGGCCTGCCAGGCTCCCCACCAGCGCCGCCAGCTTCTCGTGCGTGCCCACTTCCCAGCCAATCGCCTCGACGCTGTCGGCGCTATCAGCGGTCAGCGTCAGGCGGTGGTGATAGCTGTCGATGCGGTAGTCGATCGCGCCGTCGCGCTCGCGCGGCTCCATGCCGAACACGTCCTCCAGCAGCGCACGCCACGCGTCCAGCTTGCTCACCTTGAGAGCCATGTACCCCAGACTGTCGACGCCCATATTTCCCACTCCCGTAACCGATCAGCTCGCGACAAACTGCTCCGCATGCATATTGCCGGGCGCAACGCCCAGTGCCTGCAAATGGCGGCGCGCCGCCTCGATCATCCCCGGCGGGCCGCACAGATAGGCCACTGTGGCCGGATCAAGCGGGCCGTCCGCGCCGACCGCTTCGACCGGATTGCCCACCCGCACGCCATCGGGCGCGGGGCCGCGATCGACCGAGGTCGTGACCGTCAGGCTCGGGAGCCACATGCGCCGCAGTTCGAGCGCTTCGCCGTGGAACAGCCCTTCGGCGCTCTGGCAGCCAAAGCTCAGGTGGATCGGCGGCTTGCGTCCGGGCCTCGCGCGGATCACGTCGATCATCGCCATCATCGGGGCAAGCCCCGTCCCCCCGGCAATCATCACCACCGGCGCTTTTGTGCTGTCCTGCAGGAAGAACGCGCCATAAGGCCCTGAAATCTCCAGTACGGTATCCACCGCAGCTTCGCCCAGCAGCCATTCGGACATCACCCCGCTCGGCAGCAGGCGGATCAGCAGTTCGATCTTCGGCAGTTCGGCAGGCGTGGAGGCAATCGAGTAGCTCCGGGTCTGGTCGGTCCCCGGTACCTTGATCTGGATGAACTGGCCTGGCCGAAACTCGAACCAGCAATCCTCTGCCAGTTCCAGTTCGAGCCGCATCACATCGGCCGCGATCCGCTCCGCCGCATTGACGAGAGCGTGGCCTTCCACCGCCCGGTTTTCGCCGACTTTGCTATCATACGGCAGCGCAAAGCGGCAATCGCCCTGCGCGCCGGTCACGCATAGCAGGCGCTGGCCCGCCGCGCGCTCCGACGCCAGCAGCGAGGAACTGCACCCGGGCAAAGTCACCGCCTCGCCCTCCACCAAAGTGGCGAGGCAGCTGGAGCAGCTGCCCGAGCGGCACTGGTGGAGCAAGGGCAGCCCCGCCGCCAGCCCGGCTTCGAGCACGCTGCCGCCGGGTTCAACCGCCAGTGCGTGCTCGATTCCGTCGCTGAAAGCCAAGGTTACCGTATGCGCCACCAGGTCCGACATCAGTAGTTGTTCACGTCTTCGATCTTCTGGACGAAGTATCCGGGTGCCTTGCCCTCGGCGAGGTTGCGTAAGCGGATGCTCGAGGTCTTGGTCGCCCCCGGCACGCCCTTGCCCGGCTTGGCAATGCCCCGGTTCCAGCGCGAGGCCAGCTTGCGCCAGGTGATCGGCGAAATGTCGGTCGAAACCAGTTGCTCGGCATCCCAGCCGGTGCCGTCGGCGTAGAATTCCTCCATCGCCTCACGCGCATAGAGATCGCAATCGTTGAACCCGCGCAGGCACAGCGGCAGGAACACCCGGTCGAAACGGTGCTTGAACGCGGCCCGGTCCTTGTCGGTCGGGCAGACCTTCACCATCACCTCCCAATATTCATACGTGTCGTCGGTGATCGGCACGTACCATTCGTACTGTACGATGTGCTCTTCGGGCCAGTTTTCGACCATCAGCACGCCCGGCATGACCACCGAGGTGCGATAGAAGCGGCCATTGAGGCTGTCGATCTTGAGGCCGAGCTGCTCGTTTTCGAGCACTGGCTTCCAGCGGTCGGTAAACAGCCACTGCATCATGCCCTTGGGGCCGTCCTCGTCCTCGATCAGCGTGATCGGCTCTTCGTGATCGGGCAGGATGCCGAGCGGCAGCACCCAATTCAGCGCGTGGACGATGGTGTTGTCCATGTGGACCAGGATATGCGCGTTGTCGAAGCCGTTCTCGCAAGCGATGCGCCAGTTGCTCTGCCCGGTGCGGTGCATGCCGAGTGCGACCGCGCCCTCATCATACAGGCTGGGTGCAGCCGGCCACAGCGGATGGGGGAACTTCTCGCTGTTTTCCGGAAAGCGGATCGGCAGATCGCTGGAGAGCGGCGGCACGTCTTCAAGCGGGAAATCATCCTCGCGTACGAACACGAAGATCATGCCGGCCACTTCCTCGACCGGGTAGGAGGTGATGCCCGTCGTGCCGACCAGCGGATCATCCGGATTGGCCACGATGGTGGAAAGCTTGCCGCCATCGAGATCGAAGGTGAAGCCGTGATACCAGCAGGTGATCGTGCTCTTGTTGAAGCACATCGGCTTGGCGGAAAGGCGCACACCGCGATGCAGGCACTGGTCCTTGAGCGCAAACACTTTGCCATCGACCCGGCGCAGCACGATCGGGATACCCGCGATCTGGATGCCCTCGACTTTGTCCTCAGGCAGTTCCTCGCTGAACAGCGCCGGATACCAGTGGTTGATGAAGCCCCAAGCCGCGTCCTTGTAAGGCTGGTACTGGCTCTGGGTCTTGCTGTCGTTGATGCGCTGGTCGCTGGTGGTGTTGATCCGCACCGTGGAGCGGCGGCGGACAGGCGTGGCTTCATTCATCTCGCTGGGTCCTTTCAGGCGGGCGGGCTCAATCGGTGTTATTGTTGTGATTCAAAGGGTTCCAAGCAGGAAGCGGGAGACGACATCGTCGTGCTCCTCAGGCCGTTCCCACTGCGGCCAATGCGCGCAGCCGCGCATGATGTGCTTCTTCGCGCCGGGAATGATCGCCTCCAGCCGATGCGCGGCATCCTCGCCGTGGATCGGATTCTTGTCGGTCCACAGCACCAGTGTCGGGCAGGTGATCTTCACGATGTCCGCTTCCTGCCAGTAGAATTCGGCGATGTTCGGCGCGAACAGGCGTTCATAGTATTCGATCAGCGCGGTGCG
>CAIKKO010000030.1 GCA_903828025.1 uncultured Sphingomonadales bacterium | reverse complement strand
CGCCTTGGCGATGACCGGGCCCGATGTGGCGCGAAAGTTCACCCCCAGCTCGCGCGCGATGATTGCCGCCAGCGTGGTCTTGCCGAGCCCCGGCGGGCCGAAAAACAGCACATGGTCCATCGCCTCCCCGCGCTGCTTGGCGCTCTCGATGAACACGCGCAGGTTATCGCGCGCCGCCTCCTGGCCCACGAATTCGGCGAGCGTTTTCGGGCGCAAAGCGGCGTCCGGGTCTTCCGGCTGGCGCTGGGGGGTGAGGATGGGGTTGTCGGTCATGGCTCGCCTTTGCCAATAGGCTGGGTCCGCCGTGCGGTGTGCAGGATGCGCTGAATCGACACGACATCGGCTTCGTACCGGTAGAAGACAAAGTAGGGGGCGTGCAGGCAACTGCGGACGCCACGACCGTATTCGGGGCGCACCCGCCCGATCAGGGGGTAACTTCGCAGCCGAAGAAAAATCGTGTCGAATCCCGCCATAAATGCCCGCGTGGTCTGCACGCCGAATTCGTTCAGGCTGCGTGTTTGAATATCTTCAAGGTCCTTCTGCGCCTGCCGGGCAATCCGAAATTCATGCATCAGGCAGTTTCGCCATGATCTCCCCGAGCACCTCGCGCGGATCAGCATCGAGGTATCCCGAAGCTTCCCCTTCGGCGAGGCGCGCCCGGACCCAGGCGGCGTCCTCCTCCGCTTCGGCCAGATCACGACGGATCAGATCGCGCAAGTAGTCACCCGCATCAGCATAGCCGGCCTCGGCGATGCGCTGTTCGATGCGGTTTTGGAGCATGTCTGGGAGGGAAAAGCTGAGGTCGGTCATGGCAAAAGACTACCGTTTTTTCGTTTGGATGGCAAAGGCCTGCGACTAGCTCGCTGCTGATGGATCACGAATGGAGTATCCCACGTCAGACAACCTGATTTCTGCGGCATCAAGCAGCTCCGCATCGAACTTTTCGGGGAATTGCAAAGCGACTGCCTCGAATGACAACTCCAGCAAGTTGCGTTCGAGAAGCATTCGAAAACCTTCCGAAGCCGGCCCACGAACGAGATCGGCAACACATTGGATTTCCCCTTGGCGCGCAATCTTCTGGCGGGTGCGCGACAACATGATTGTCTTGCCCCGCTCCTGCTTAAGCACGTCCTCAAGAGCATAAATGGATTGCCAGACAGCATGTTCGATTGTTCCGGGTTCGTCAGCCGGCAAGATGCTGTAGAGTTTTCTTCTTGCTGCCTGAGCAACGTCATCCGCTCCCTGCTCCTCGGCATTCTTGGCAAGTTGCCGCAGCTTCTTGGGATCGCTGCAGTGATCCACAAACTGCATCATTTTTTGAAGCTTTGGCTCCATCACCCCGTCGCCCGCTTCAGCGCCACCCGCACCAGCTCGTTCAGCCCCGCATCATCGCCCAGTTCCTTCACCGCCGCCGCCACCGCCATGCTGGCGACGGCGGGCTTGAAGCCCAGGTTCTGCAGCGCCGAGATGGCGTCGGCGCTCAGCGAGCCGGCAGGTGCCGCGCCCAACCCCTCGATCGGCGGGGTGCCGGGGCCGGCCGCAATCGGGGCCACGCCGCCGGCTTTGTCCTTGAGTTCGTTGACGATGCGGCTGGCGAGTTTGGGGCCGACGCCTTGGGCGCGCGCGACCATCGCGGCGTCTCCGCCCGCGCAGGCGCGCTGGATTTCTTCGGCCGAGAGCGCGGAGAGGATCGCGAGCGCGACTTTGCTGCCCACGCCTTGCACGGCAGTGAGCAGGCGGAACCAGCCGCGCTCGCCCGCGCTGGCGAAGCCGATCAGGCGCTGGTCGTTTTCGGAGACCTGCAGTTCGGTGTGGACCACCACCCGGTCACCCCGGATGCCGAGCTGCGTGAGCGTCTTGGCCGAGCAGTGGACGAGGTAGCCGACGCCGTTCACGTCGATGATCGCCCAATCGGGGCCGAAATCGTCGAGCAGGCCGGTGAGCTTTGCGATCATGGTTTGTTCTTATGGCAGCGATCCCGGCGCTCCGCCAGCCCTTACGCGGGGCTTATCCCAGAAACGTGCTCAGCACCGAGGGATGGAAGCTGCCGCCAAGAAAGCCGTTGAGCCCCATGAACAGCCCGAACGCGCCGAACACCCAGGCCGCATAAAGCAGCATCGCGCTTTCAGCGAGCGCGGCGACGGCGGCGAGCGAGATCGCGGTGGAGATGGCTGCGTCCCCCGCGTCGAACTGGTCGTCGTGGACGTTGAGCGCGTCGTAAAGGTCGCCTTGCGCCTTGGCGGCTTTGGCCAGATCGGGCGCTTCGGCCTTGTACTTGGCGATGTCCTTGTCGAGTTGGACCAGCGCGGCATCGGCCTTGCCCGGCGCGGCGAGCGTGGCGAGTTGCAGGCGCGTGGCCTCGGCGAGGTGCAGCTTGGTCTTGGTCGCCTGATATTCGTTCCAGGTGTCGATCGAGGCGGCCTGCGCGGCCTGCATCGCCTGCACGATATTGCCGTCCTTGATGTTGCACAGGCCCGTGAACACCGAGAGGATCACCACGGTGATGGCGATGAGGCGGTTGAGCCGCTTGTCTTTCGCTTCGGCGCTGACTTCGATTTCCATGCGCCCAGCTTCACCAAACCGCACCGCCAGTCAAATGACGGTTTGGCAAGGTCTGGCGCCAGACCTTAACGATGGCTGCCCAGCATATTGGCATGGGTGATCGCGACGGCCAGCGCATCCGCCGCGTCCTCACCCGCGAGCACGACGCCGGGCAGCAGCACTTTGAGCATGGCCTGCACTTGCGCCTTTTCCGCGCCGCCGGTGCCGACCAGCGCCTTCTTGATGACTTTGGTGGGGTATTCAGCAACGGGCAGGCCTGCGCGCGCCACCGCCAGCATCGCCACCCCGCGCGCCTGCCCCAGCTTGAGCGTCGATTGCGGGTTCACGTTGACGAACACTTCCTCGACCGCCCCCGCATCGGGCCAGTGCTGCGCGATCACGGCGGCGAGGCCCGCGTCCAGCTCGACCAGCCGCTCGGCCATGCCCGCCTTGGCATTGGTGCGGATCTGGCCGTTGGCGATGTGCGAGAGGCGGCTGCCTGCTTTCGCCACCACGCCCCAGCCGGTGCAGGTGAGGCCCGGGTCGATGCCGAGGATGATCATGGCATACGTTGAATTTTTGAACTCCCACCCCCGTTCGTGTCGAGCGCAGTCGTGACACCATGCACCGCGTCTGGTGTCTCGACATCGCTCGACACGAACGGGGAGGGGGTTGGTGCAAAACCCTTCACAGCTTCAGCCCGAAGCGCGGGCCGATGTGCATCATCGCAAGGTACAGCGCCACGGTCAGCGCGCAGCCCGCCAGAGGCATCATCGCCGCAAGGGCCTCAACCCAGCTTTTCCATCACGTCGTCGGGGATTTCGTAATTGCCCCAGACGGTCTGGACGTCGTCGTCGTCATCCAGCACGTCGATCAGCTTGAGCAGCGTGGCGGCGGTTTCGGCATCGACCGTGGTCTTGAGGCTGGGCTTCCATGCCAGCTTCACGCCTTCGGCTTCGCCCAGCGTCTTTTCGAGCTCGCGCGCGACGGGGTGGAGGGCTTCGATCGAGACCCAGATCTGATGGCTGCCGGGGTTCTCGTCGCCGTCGCCCATATCGCTCTCGACATCATCGGCCCCCGCTTCGATCGCGGCTTCGAGCACTTTGTCCTCGTCGCCCGCTTTGCCCGGATATTCGATCAGGCCGAGCCGTTCGAACCCGTGGCTCACTGCGCCCGAGGCACCAAGATTGCCGCCGTTCTTGGCAAAGGCGGTGCGCACGTTGGTCGCGGTGCGGTTGCGGTTGTCGGTCAAGGCCTCGACGATCAGCGAGACGCCGCCCGGGCCATAGCCTTCATAGCGCACTTCCTCGTAGTTATCGCCGTCGCCCTTGCTCGCCTTGTCGATCGCGCGCTGGATGTTGTCCTTGGGCATCGACTGCGCCTTGGCCGCGTTGACCGCGGCACGCAGGCGCGGGTTCATGTCCGGATCGGGCATGCCCATCTTGGCCGCGACGGTGATTTCGCGGCTGAGCTTGGAGAACTGCGCCGAGCGCTTTTTGTCCTGCGCGCCCTTGCGGTGCATGATGTTCTTGAATTTGGAATGGCCTGCCATGGTCTACTGCTTGTGGCTTTCAGGTGGATCGCTCCAGCGCCACTAGCCGAGACACGCCCGCGCGGCAATTGCCTGTGCGCTTGCGGGGACAACGCGGTTTTAACCCGCACTGGGCCACAAGCGAGGCATGATGGCTCTGCTTCGCGAATTTGGCGCTTATCTGGCCCGGCCCCGGCTCATGCAGCCGAGCGGGTTTGCGGCGTGGCGCACCATGCTGGCGCTGCTGGCGTTTCACCTCGTTGTCCTGCTGGTGGTGCTCTCACCGCTGCTGCAGCTCTGGCAATCGGCGATGGGTCTGCCCGCGCCCGAGGCGTTTGGCGCGGTGTCGAAGGGCTGGCTGGTGCCGCTGGTGGTGGTGATCGCGCCGCTGGGGGAGGAGATCGTGTTTCGCGGCTGGCTGACGGGGCGCATGCGCGCGCTATGGTTGCTGGCCTGTGCGCTGATAGCCGGGGCGCTGCTGGCCATGGTGAACTACCATGTGTGGGAGATTCCGGCGAGCTTTGGCGTGCTGGCCATGGGCCTGATCGCACCGGGCGGCTGGTGGTGGCTGCGCCGCCGGGGTGTGCCGCAGTGGTTCGTTGCGGCATTCCCGGCGTTGTTCTGGCTTTCGGTCCTGATCTTCGGCCTCTCGCACCTGACCAACTACCCGCGGATCTCGTGGGCCCTGGTGCCGATGGTGCTGCCGCAGCTCTGGACCGGCATGCTGCTGAGCTACACGCGCTTGCGCATCGGCCTTCCCGCGTCGATGCTGATCCATGCGGTGGCCAATGCGGCGGCGCTCAGCCTCGCGCTGCTGGTCGGCGGCCTGTAGCCCCTATTCCAGCCCGAGCGCGTTCTTGTAGGTATCGAGAATCGCTTCCATTTCGCGCCGGTCGTCGGGCTTCAGCTTCCTGAGGCGGACGATCTGGCGCATAATCTTGGCGTCATAGCCGGTGGCCTTGGCTTCGGCGTAGACGTCCTTGATATCGTCGGCGATGCCCTTCTTTTCTTCCTCGAGGCGTTCGATGCGCTCGATCAGGAGGCGCAGGCGGTCGTCGGCGGCATCAGCCATATCAATCTACTCCGATGGAATGCGTGTTGGCCCCGTTAGGGCGCGCGGTGTGATTCGCGCAAAATCCAGCCTGTGGAAATGTCGGGCAGAGCTATTCGTCCGAGGTCTGGGCGTCCCGGCGGCCCTTGAAGCCTTGCGCGATCACGTACCATTCGGACGAATCCTTGCGGCTGGCGGGCGGCTTGGCGTGTTTCACCGTGGTGAAATTGCGCTTGAGGATCGCCAGCAGCGCGGTGTCCGTGCCGCCTGCAAACACTTTGGCGACGAAGGCCCCGCCTTCCTCCAGCGTCTGGATAGCAAAATCGGTCGCGGTTTCGACCAAGCCCATCGTGCGCAAGTGATCGGTCGCCTTGTGGCCCACGGTGTTGGCCGCCATGTCTGACAGCACCAGATCGGGCGCGCCGCCGAGTGCTTCGGTCAGCGCGCTGGGGGCGGCATCGGCCATGAAGTCCATCTCGAAAATGGTCACGCCCTCGATCGGTTCGGTTGGCAGCAAGTCGATGCCCACCACCCGCGCTTTGGGGGCCTGTTTGCGCACCACTTGCGCCCAGCCGCCGGGCGCGATGCCGAGATCGACCACGCGTTCGACCCCGCGCAGCAAGGTGAAGCGGGTATCCAGCTCGATCAGCTTGAACGCGGCGCGGCTGCGCCAGCCTTCGGCCTTGGCCTGCTTGACGTAAGGATCGTTGAGCTGGCGCGCGAGCCAGCGGTTGGACGAGGCAGTGCGCCCCTTGGCGGTTTTGACCCGCTCGCCCGGGTCACGCCCACTCCGGCTCACAGGCTCGCTCCTTTGGGGTCATCGCCGCGCCGTTCGCCCAGCCCGCCTGCGGCCATCAGGCTGCGCAGAATGCCCTCGCGGATGCCGCGATCGGCAATGCCGAGCCGTTCGGCGGGCCAGATATCGAAGATCGATTCGAGGATAGCGCAGCCCGCCACGACCAGATCCGAGCGCTCGCGGCCGATGCAGGGCACGGCCACGCGCTCGGCCGGGGAGATATGCGCCAGCCGCTGGCTGATCGCGCGCATCGAATCGGTCGGCACGATGAGGCCATCCACCGCGCTGCGATCATATTGCGGCAGGCCGAGATGCAGGCTGGCAAGTGTGGTGACCGTGCCGCTGGTGCCGAGCAGGCGCAGGCCCGCGATGTGGCCCGCAGCCTCACGCGCGGGCGCTACGCGCTGCGAAAACCCGGCGAAGCCATCGGTGATCCGCGTGCGCATTTCCGTGTACGCTGCGGCGCGGGCATCTGCGGTCAGGTCGATCGCGCCGATGCTCTCGGTCAGCGAGACCACACCCCAGGGCACCGATTGCCAATCGAGAATGCGCGGCACCGCATCGCTGGTATCGACCAGCACCATTTCGGTCGATCCGCCGCCGATGTCGAAGATCATCGCCGGGCCTTCGCCGGGTTCGAGCAGGATGTGGCAGCCGAGCACGGCCAGCCGCGCCTCTTCCTCGGCGGTGATGATATTGAGGCGGATCCCAGTCTCGCGGTAGACGCGGTCGATAAAATCCGCGCCGTTGGCCGCGCGGCGGCAGGCCTCGGTCGCGACCGAGCGGGCGAGATGGACATTGCGCTTGCGCAGCTTGTCCGCGCAGATGGTGAGCGCTCCCAGCGCGCGGTCCATCGCGGCGTCCGACAGCCGACCGGATTGCGCCAGCCCCTCACCCAGCCGAACGACCCGGCTGAAGGCATCAATCACCATGAAGTGATCGCCCGAAGGACGCGCGATCAGCAGGCGGCAATTGTTGGTGCCGAGATCAATCGCGGCATAGGCCTGCCGGTGAAACGGCAGCGATTTCTGCCAGGGCTGCGTGCGCGGAGCATCGCCGATTGCCGGCACCGGGGCAGTTGCGGGCGCGGGGGCTTCTGTGGGCACAGCATGGCTTGTAGCGGCGCTGACGTGTGCGCTCGAGGGTGCCTCACCCATGAGGCCTGCATCTGCGCCGACGCGGGCGGGTGAACGCGGGGCGGCAGGCCTGCCGCGAACCGAGGCGCGCTTCCCCTTTCGCTTGCCCGTCCGCGCCTTGCGCTTCTGCGTCGGCGGATCGAATTCCGCCATGGCTACCAATCGCTTATGTTCTCCCGCCGGGATAATGCCCGGCCGGTACTTGACAGCCACTCTAGCGTTCCTGCGGGTCCGGAGCAAGCGGCCCTGCAAGTGACCCGGTCAAACGGCTGCGCGTCACCTTGACTCAGCGCAGCGCCGCGCTTAAAGGCGCGCCTCGATTGCCCCGTCGTCCAATGGTAAGACACCGGATTCTGATTCCGTTTATCGAGGTTCGAGTCCTCGCGGGGCATCCAATTCCTTGCGTCTGTTCAGCTGAATTCACTGGATAATTCAGCTTGGCGCGGATGGCTTTTCCCGCAGCGCGCAAGCAAAATGGCCGTCCTGTCGGGGACAGGTCGGCCATCTCCGGGGGGGGGGGGGCTCATGCGCGGAGGCCGCAAGCGGCGGTGACCTCCGCCGACTTCACGACTTTGTTAAGATCGCCGGGCCCTTTGCCGCGTATCCGCCATTGCGGTTTGCCTCGTGCCTTGCGACACCATGGCACCATGACCGAAGACGAAAACCATCCCGAACTGACGGACCGCAAGTTCTACAAGGCCGAGCAGGAAGCCGGGTTTGTCGAAGCGCATCCGCGCGTTACCCCGCAGCAGCTGGACCCGGCCTACCGGCTGGCCTTCCGTGACACCGATTTCCTGCTGCGCGAGGAATTGCGCCCGGTGCGCTTCCAGCTGGAACTGCTCAAGCCCGAGATGCTGCTCGATGAGGCGGAGATCGGCTCGACGCTGGTGATCTATGGTTCGGCACGCATCCCCGCGCCGGAAGAAGCGGACGCGATGCGGGCCGTTGCAACCACGCCCGAAAGCCTGAAAGTGGCCGAGCGGCTGATCGCCAAGGCGCGCTATTACGAGGAGGCGCGCAAGCTCGGTGCCATCGCGGGCGGCTGCGGCGTGGTGGAGGATGGCCAGCGGCAGTTCGTGATCTGCTCGGGCGGCGGCCCCTCGATCATGGAGGCGGCCAATCGCGGCGCAGCCGAGGCAGGGGCGGAATCGATAGGGCTCAATATCGTGCTGCAGCACGAGCAGGCGCCCAACGCATATGTCACGCCGCACCTTTCGTTCCAGTTCCACTACTTCGCACTGCGCAAGATGCACTTTCTGCTGCGCGCGCGGGCCGTGGCGGTGTTTCCCGGCGGGTTCGGCACGTTCGACGAGTTCTTCGAGCTGCTCACGCTGATCCAGACGGGCAAGATGCAGCCGATCCCGATCCTGCTGTTCGGCGCGGACTACTGGAACCGGGTGATCAATTTCGCGGCGATTGCCGAAGAGGGCGTGATCAGCGACGCCGACCTCGCTCTGTTCCGGATGGTCGAAACGGCGGAAGAGGCCTGGGGGCACATCACCGCGTTCTACGGGCTGGACTGCGGCTGAGCGGGGCACTCTCCACCAGCTTTCGCCCCTTCGGGCGATTGGCCGGAACGCGAAAAACCGCCAACGATGCGCTCGAAGTCCAGCGGCCCTTGCTGGTCCGGTATTGGCAAAAGGCCCCCGACGTGAAGCAGGTTGTGATTGCGGCGCAGGTGTTTGCGTTTCTGAGTTTGTTGTTCGTGCCGTCCATCGTGCTCGTGCTGGCGCTGGGCTATCTGCTCGCGGACACAACCAACTGGTTCTTCGGCTTTATCGGGATCACCCTGTTTGTGATCAATTTGGCCGTGATCCTCACCGGTGAGCGGCGCCTGCGGCTCTGGCGCAAGCTCAATGCGATTGCAGGTACGGCGGCGCGCAGCTGATTTTCAGCGCACCGCATGGTGTCCCAGCGGGCCGCTGCCTGCACCGAACCCCGGTGCGGCCAGCAGCGCGGCGCGCACGAAATCGCGGGCCTGCGCCACCGCTTCGGCCAGCGCCAGCCCTTTGCCCAGCAGCGTAGCGATGGCGCTTGAAAGCGTGCAGCCGGTGCCGTGCGAATGCCGCGTGGGAATGCGCGGTGCGGCGAATTCCTGAAAGGTGCCGTCGGGACCGAACAGCAGGTCCACCACCGTCTCGCCCGCACCATGCCCGCCTTTGACCAGCAGATGGAATTTGTGGGCGCGGGCCAGTGCTTGCCCGGCGGCGATGATGTCGTCGCGCGTCGGTAGCGACGCTCCGGTCAGCGCGGCGAGTTCGGGCAGATTGGGGGTCAGCAGCGTGGCAATCGGAAACAGCCGTTCGACCATGGCATCGACCGTCGCGTCGTCGGCCAGCCGGGCGCCCGAGGTGGCGATCATCACGGGATCGAGCACGATGGGGAAGCGCGTTGCCGATCCGTGCGGGGCGGCGACCAGTGCGTCGGCGGCGGCTTGCACCGATGCCGCGCTGCCAAGCATCCCGATCTTGACCGCATCCACGCCGATATCGTCGATGCAGGCGGCGATCTGCCGGAGCAGCAATTCGGTCGAGATCGCCTCGACCGCCTGCACGCCAACGGTGTTCTGCGCGGTGATCGCGGTGATCGCGGTCATCGCATAGCCGCCGAGCATCGTGATCGTCTTGATGTCCGCCTGAATCCCCGCGCCCCCGCTCGAATCCGAGCCGGCGATGGAGAGTACGCGTGGCGGGGGCGTCATTCCGGCTTGAACTTGCGGGTGGTGGACGGCGGGGACTTCGCGTGGAGCGCCTTGGCGCGCGCGGGCCGGTCGAGCAGCTCGCCGCCGCAATTGGGGCAGCGGTCGTCGAGCGCTTCGGCGCATTCGGCGCAGAACGTGCATTCGAACGAGCAGATGAAGGCGCCGGGGGCTTCGGCGGGAAGATCGCTGCCGCAGCGTTCGCAATCGGGGCGCATTTCAAGCATCGCGGGTCCCCTCAGGCAGCCTTGCGCACCGCGTCGCAGATCGTGTCGACGACCTGCTCGACTTCCGCAGCATCGTCGCCTTCAGCCATGACGCGGATCACGGGTTCGGTGCCCGAGGGGCGGATGACAAGGCGGCCCTTGCCGGCAAGCTGCGCTTGCGCTTCGGCGATCACGGCCTTCACGCTTTCCGCCTCAAGCGGCTTCCCCCCGGCAAAGCGCACATTCTTGAGGAGCTGCGGGACGGGGTCGAACAGATGCAGCGTCTCGCTTGCAGGCCTCCCCGAAGCGATCAGCGCGGCGAGCACCTGCAGCGCGGCAACCGTGCCGTCGCCGGTGGTGCCGTGGTCGGTCAGGATCATGTGGCCCGATTGCTCGCCGCCGACGTT